>CAMWSA010000169.1 GCA_947176785.1 uncultured Lachnospiraceae bacterium | reverse complement strand
ATTATATAAAGAATCCCCCATGATAGTTATTTTAACCGTATTATGTACTTTGGTAAATGGATTAATGACACCTCTGGGAATCTATATTAAGCAGAATGTGTTTGACGGAGGTATTGCCGTAGCGAATGGTGAGATGCTCTTTTCCGACTATTATATTTTTCTTATTATGTTTGTTATAACGGCAATTTTGCCGGAAGTTATTACATGTGTGATCTTTGGATTTATTCAGCCACGCTCTATACTGATCCTTCGAACGGCGTATAAAGAAAGGATGCTGCAAAAACTGAAGACAATTAAGTATGAACATTTTGAAAATGAAATTTCTGCTGAAATAATAAATAAAGCCTTCAACAGGACAGAGAATTCTGTCAGGCATTTATGGCCAATGTATTTTTATTGGCGATTGGGCGCACTGATCAGTAGTATTGGTACGTTCTGCTATGCATTTAGCATCCGGTGGTGGTTAGTGTTTACCATACTTGTTCCCTTCCTTATTGAACTCTATATATCAACCAAAAAGAATTTTGATATCTATAAAGAACTTGAGACTTATTGGAAAAAGGAAAGGAAGTATGGCATTCTTGGTGATTATTTAAAACAACGAAATTTCTTAAAGGAAATGAAGGCATATGGAAATTCATACCATATGATAGATGTCTATGAAAAACGGTTGAATGAACGAAATCGTGATTATGAACATTACTATTTCAAGAATATCCGCAGCATTCTGTTAGGCAATAATATAACAAAAATAGGGACAATAATAAATGTAATAATCCTGCTTATCTTTTTTGTGAAGCAACAGATTAGTATTGGTCTGTTTATTGCGGTTTCCGCTTTAATGTTCGGTAATGTTTATAGTAATCTTGAGAGTTTTGCAGGGCTTTTCAAGTGGGCGGGAATGCATATCAATACATTCGAATACTACGATAGATTCTTTCGGCTATCAGATCAGATTGAAGGAAAAAACGTAGCCTGGCCAGATATATTTGATATCGAATTTCAGCATGTATGGTTTAGATATCCGGGAACGGAGAAAGATATACTAAAGGATCTGAGTTTTAAGATCAGACAAGGTGAAAAGGTGTCGATTGTAGGTGAAAATGGAGAAGGAAAATCTACAATAGTTAAGTTATTGTTGGGATTATTTACTCCTGATAGCGGAGAGATACTATTGGGGGGGAGGAGGATTGATGAATATCCGAGAGAAATGAGATGTAAATTTTTTGGTTCGGTTTTTCAGGATTTCCAGAAGTATTGTATTACAATTCAGGAAAACATAGGAATAGGAGATATTGACGAGATAGATAATATCGGGAAAATCAGGGATGCGGCAAGAAAGGGGAAGGCAGACAAGTTCGTAGAAGAATATGAAAAGGGATATGATACATTATTGGGTAGGGATTTTGAGGAAGCGGTTGACATTTCAGGAGGGCAATGGCAGAGAATAGTAATATCGCGTGCTTTTATGGGGGATAAGCCGATTATTTTGCTTGATGAGCCTACATCACAGCTTGATCCAATGGCAGAAACTGCTTTATATAAAGAGTTTGCGGATATGGTAGAGAATAATACAGCTATACTGATCACTCACAGATTAGGGGCAACTATGATAACAGACAAAATAATGGTGATTAACGATGGCACAATTCAAGAAAGTGGTACGCATGAAGAGTTAATGAAAAAAGATGGTTTGTATTCAAGAATGTTCATTTCGCAAAAACAATGGTATAAGCATGAGGAGGGGGAAATTATTAATGTCCGGAGCGAAACTTTATGATAGGATAAACAAAAATAACAATGGATTGCATATTGACGGTAGTCAAGATAATACTAAAGATTTTGAGAAGGATATGCTCAAAGAAAATCCGCAAAAGGTATCATATCTATGGAGACTGTTTAAATACGTGTTTTCTTCAGCCAAGACTATGTGCTGTGTTTATTTAGGACTTGCAATTGTTTTGAGTTTGATACAGCCGCTGCTGGCTTTTGTGTGGGGACGATACATAGATACGGCGGATATAATGTCGCATACTAAAAATACTACTGTGCATGCGGTATTCTCCTTGATTGGGCTTGCGATATTTTATTGGTTTCTCAGCTATCTGAGTGAATTATTGAACAGGTACATATATGGCGGAGAAGATATAGAAAGACTCAGTAAGGTGCAGGACCATCGCTTACAGGAGAAATTTCATGTAAAATTATATCAGAAAATTGCAAAATTATATCCGGAGTATTATGAAGTCCCTCGTATTAATGATATGATTAGTCGTAATTTCAATTTGATGGGAGGGGAATGGAGTTCGCTTCAAAGAGGAGTAATGATTGAGGGATATGTAATTATTGCAAAGGTTATTTCTGTAGCAATGGTTGCTGTATCAATGTATATTTTTCATCCGGCATTGTGTTTTCTTGTGCTGTTGGCCCCCATTCCAACACTATATACCACATATGTTGGGAACAAATTGAATTTCAAATTTTCCAGAGACAATGATCAGATACTTAGAAAAGCCGGATACTATCAGAGTGTTTTATTAGGGGGATCAATAAAGGAAGTAAAGGTAATGAATTTATTCAATTTCTTCTTTTCTAAGTGGAAGAAATTGATTGACGACTATGTAATTCGTGAAAAAAAGAATCAGCTGATAGTGTTTAGTCTGGGAGCCATCAGTAGTGTTATTGCAAATGTTTCAAATGTAATAGCATATGTCGTTGCGATAGTTCTGATGACGCAGGGAAAATTATCGGTTGGCGCTCTTGGTGCAGTACTTGTTTTAATTGAAACATTGATGGGAAGTATGACACAGTTATTGGGTTCAATTGCTAATTTTGTTTCGAAGAAGAATGAGGCTGCTCAATTTTTTGAGCTAATAGATCTGAAGGAGCAGGATAGTCAGAATAATGGCGCCCACCCCCATATGATAACTATAGACGTATTACAGATGTGTGATATAAGCTATCGCTATCCGTTGACAGATGTGTTGCGAATTGCAAATGTGAATTTTGAGATAAAAAAAGGGGAAAAGGTTGCTTTTGTTGGAGAGAATGGAGCAGGAAAATCAACATTTGTAAACTTAATAGCCGGACTTCTTAAGCCAACAAGCGGAGAAATATACATAAATGAGGATAAAGTGGAGGAAACAGACTATGGTGACAGATATAATTCAACATCGTATATGTTTCAGGAACCTGCGCGTTTTAATACCTTTACAGTAAGTGAGAATGTATTGCTGGGTGATATTTTGAAGAACGGTAATGAAGTGGAGACAAATAGGGCGCTTGCGTTTGCCGGTTTGGATGATGTTAATGGAAATGAGATGCTGGGAAAGGAAATAGGCGGAAAGGAGTTGTCTGGAGGACAATGGCAGAAGATATCAATTGCGCGGGCATATTATCGAGATCGTGATTTTATAATTCTTGATGAGCCTACCAGTAATTTGGATCCGCTTGCGGAGGCAGAGATTTTTAAGAAATACATGACAATGACTTCAGGAAAGACAGTTATAATTGTTACACATAGAGTCAGTATGGCTTCCATAGCAGATCGCGTTGTTGTGTTTAAGGATGGAAGGATTGTTGAAGATGGAAAGCAGGAGGAATTGTTAAATAAGAACGGGGAGTATGCCAGACTGTTTTATGCGCAATCGCAATGGTATGACAGGTAAGGCATGCAACAGAAAATAAAGGTAGATAAAGAAGATGCGAACACTTAATATCAATGAAAAACCAATGATTAGAACATACCATAACGGTTAACTACATTTTTACCAAGTAAAATGTGGCTCGATAACAGGGTGTTTTTCCTAATTAATGAACATAAGGAGAATATGGCATATAAGGTGGATTATCTTATTAATCATCACTATCTGGCTGATACGAAAAATACAAGAATATTGGTGGATGATCTTAAAGTAAAAACAAAATGGCTCATCAATATGGCCCTGAAGTATAATGCGACTTTGGATGAGAATATTGTTCGCAGGATAATAATTGCGTTGCAAGATATAAAAGTGGCAGATAAATTATTCTTTGTGCAACTAATTGATGAATTAAAATCAGTCAATTATGACTGATAGAAATATAGAGAAAGGATCGTATGATGGCAGACAATAGGGTCAGCGCCACAGAGACCTCAGAAGAATAAGTGTTCATTCGTATAACTTTGAGATCTTAA
The DNA here is from genome assembly GCA_947176785.1 of uncultured Lachnospiraceae bacterium. GTDB lineage: Bacteria > Bacillota > Clostridia > Lachnospirales > Lachnospiraceae > Acetatifactor. The sequence goes on along the minus strand of CAMWSA010000169.1, from coordinate 3,765 downwards.
AAAATATTTGTATAAAATAATGAAAAAAATGTGGAAAAAAAGTATGGAGTATAGTAAAATGAACCTATCCGGATTTGGCGGGGGGGGATAGAGAGTGAAAATATCCCACAGAAAATAAACAGAGCGTGGAGGACAGGGCAATGAAAATACAGGATTTCTGTGATATGAAGAAGTTTGAGGAGATTATGCAGAACTGGGCGGCGAGTACAGGTCTGGCGACGGTGGCTGTGGGAGAGGACGGCCAGTACATCAGTGAATGTTACAATTTCACAGATTTCTGTATTAAGCTTACCAGGGGCAGCGTGGAGGGCTGCAGGCGCTGTGAGAAAAATGACCGGGAGGGCAAGGGTGTATATGCATGCCATGCAGGGTTGATGGACTTTGGCATCCCCATCACGCTGGATGACGGCACGGTGCTTGGCAGCGTCATCGGGGGCCAGGTGCTGCCGGAGAGACCGGATGAAGACAGATTCCGGGCCACAGCCAGGGAACTGGGAATTGATGAGGAGCGATACATAGACGCGCTTCAAAAAGTACATATTAAGACCAGGGAGCAGATCGAGGCGTCCGCCAATCTGCTGGGAGACGTGATCAATATGTTCGTGCGGGCCAGTTATGCCACTTCTCAGAACTCGAATATTGTGATCCGGCTGCAGGAGGGTATCAACAAGGCTGCGGAGCAGATTGTACTGGCTAATGAGAATACCCATCAGATTGAGGCATTCAGCAACAGGCAGAAGATATTGGCGCTGAACGCCAGCATTGAGGCGGCGCGCTCCGGCGAGGCGGGCAGAGGCTTCGCGGTGGTAGCCCAGGAGGTGCAGAAGCTGGCCCAGGGCATGGCTGTGACCAGTGTAAATATCAAGAATGCGCTGCGGGAAGTGACAGACACGATTATGCAGCTGAAACAGTAATCTGGGCAGCATACTCTTACAGGAATTACAGTAAACGACATTGAAATTTCTGCTTTCGGCTCTTGTAAAAGCCATATACGCAGGCTTTCGCAAGGCTTCAATGGGAATATCTAAATGTCGTTGCCAATATATGGGACAGAGGAGATAAAACGGCATGGGGCAAAACAGGTGTCATGCCGTTTTTGCGTTGTAGATTTCATATCTCTATTTACGCAAAAAAGGCACAGCCTGTTTCAGGCATAGGTCCCTTGAGGCTGCGGACCTCGGGTTCCAGGCCTCCATGTTCTGAAAGTATTGCTGGAGGCTTCGCAAAAATAATACGGTTATGGAGAGGTGCAATATCACAGGTAAAACCTGCGATATGCAGGAAAGAGGAAAGGTTGAATGAAAAAGCTTGATCTGTGTGGTAACTGGAGAATGAAGATATTGGGGGAGAACGTGTACCATATCCCGGAAGAGTGGATGGAGGCAAGGGTGCCGGGTTCCGTGTACGGGACTCTCCTGGAACTGGGAAAGATGCCGGACCCCTATTACCGGGACAACGAGTTGGATGCCACGAAGCTGATGGAGAATGATTTTATCTATGAGACGGACGTGGAGATCACGGAGGAGATGTTGTCCTGTGACGCTCTCATATTGCGGTTTGAGGGGATTGACACCCTGGGGGAGGTCTATCTGGGAGAGGGACTGCTGGGACATGTGGAGAATATGCATCGCATATGGGAGTATGATATCCGGCAGCAGGCCCGGGTGGGACAAAATACGGTCAGGGTGGTGCTGCATTCTCCCGTAAAATATATTAAGGAAGAAAACGGTAAAATATTTACCGGAGGCTCCAATGAGGCCATGGCAGGCTATCCCCATCTGCGGAAGGCCCACTGCATGTACGGCTGGGACTGGGGCCCCAGACTGCCGGATGCAGGGATTTTCCGAGGGGTGAGCCTGCTGCTTGTAGACAGCGCCAGGCTGGAGAGCGTCTATGTGGCGCAGCGGCATGAGGGCCCCCATATGAAGGAGATCTGCTATGAGGAGAGCCGGGTACAGGAGCCGCTGGCAGTGCCGGTGCCCCGGACGGCGGATGGCCGGATACAGGTGCGGGTGGACCGGGTGCGGCTGGAATTTCAGGTAGACCTGGAGGTGTATCGGGAGGAGGAAGAGTTGTCGGCAGCGATAACGGTGACGGCACCGGACGGCACGGTATACGGGCAGTCTCCGGACGGCAGCATCACCATTGTGCATCCAAAGCTGTGGTGGCCAAACGGCTATGGGGAGCAGCCTCTCTATGGGGTGAAGGCGCTGCTGCTGGGCAGTGACGGGCGTATTCTGGATTGCTGGGAGCGTCAGATCGGCCTGCGCACCATGACCATGGATATCCAGGCGGACCAGTGGGGAAACCAGTTTGCCCACCAGGTCAACGGCGTGGATATTTTTGCCATGGGGGCGGATTATATCCCGGAGGACAATCTGTTATCCCGGGTGACCAAAAAGCGCACGGAGAAGCTGCTGCGGGATGCGGCAGCGGCCGGGCACAACAGTATCCGTGTCTGGGGCGGCGGCTATTATCCGGATGACTTTTTCTATGAAGCCTGTGACCGGCTGGGGCTCATCGTATGGCAGGACTTTATGTATGCCTGCTCCTCCTATGAGTTAAATGAGGCGTTCGAGGAGAACATCCGCATCGAGACCCGGGAAAATGTGCGGCGGATTCGGCATCACGCCTGCCTGGGACTGTGGTGCGGCAACAATGAGATGGAAACCCAGACTTTGGATAAGTGCTGGAAACCTTCCCAGAAGCAGTTTTACGACTATATCAAGTTGTATGAATACATTATTCCCAAGATTCTGCGAGAGGAAGATCCTCATACCTTTTACTGGCCCTCATCGCCGTCGTCGGGCGGGAATTTTGAGAATCCCTGGGACGAGAACCGGGGGGATACCCATTACTGGGATGTGTGGCATGGAAACAAACCCTTTACCGAGTATCGGAAGTTCCGGTTCAGGTATCTGTCGGAGTTTGGCTTCCAGTCCTTCCCCTGCCTGCAGACGGTGGAAAGCTTTACGGAGCCGGAGGACCGGAATATTTTTTCCCGTGTGATGGAGATGCATCAGCGGAATGTGGCGGCCAACGGAAAAATCCTGAACTATCTGTCGGCCACTTACCTGTATCCCGGCAGTTTCGACCTGCTGCTCTATGCCTCCCAGCTGCTGCAGATGGAGGCCATACGGTACGGCGTGGAGCATTTCCGCAGGCACCGGGGGCACTGCATGGGCACGGTGGTCTGGCAGCTCAATGACATCTGGCCGGTGGCATCCTGGGCCAGCATCGACTACTATGGAAGATGGAAGGCGCTGCACTACGCGCAGAAGCGGATGTTTGCCCCCGTGCTGCTCTCCTGTCAGGAGATGGGGGAACTGTCCCAGCGCCCTTATTGCATTATGGAACCCGGCCCCATGGAGGTGTCCGCCCAGCTCTGTGTATCCAATGAGACCATGGAGGAGGTGCGGGGCGTCTGTCATTGGCAGCTGCGCAGTTATCTGGGCGAGGTACTGCTGTGCGGCCACCGGCAGGTTACGGTGGGGGCTCTTGACACCCTGTGGCTGGACAAGATAGAATTTACAGGAAATGTCAGCCATAATGTGCAGGAGGCGTACTTTGCCTACCAGCTGGAAATGGACGGAGAGGTGGTATCCGAAGGTACCAGCCTGTTCACGGCCCCCAAGCATTTCCGTTTTGCGGATCCGGGTTTGTGCCTGAGGCGGGAGGGGGATACCCTGATTGTGCAGGCAGAGCATTTCGCCAAGTCCGTGTAGATTACGGGCGTCGCCAGATATTTAAATAATTCCGACAATT
>CAMWSA010000168.1 GCA_947176785.1 uncultured Lachnospiraceae bacterium | reverse complement strand
CCTGGGGCTGCACGAGTTCCGGCTGGATCTGCTGGACTACATCAAGACCCACGGCGACCTGGCGAAAAAACCAAAGGGGCTTCATGCCGTTGTACCTGCAACCGAAGAAAACCCGGAGGGCGTGATTTTTGTCCTGCGCAACATTAACAACAGCGTCAACATTGACAACCAGAACCGCATCCATCCCTTTTACATGGTCTATATCAGTGTGGACGGCGAGGTGGTCTGTGACTATCTGAATCCTAAAAAGCTGCTGGATACGATCCGGCTATTGTGCCGGGGAAAGTCGGAACCAATCATGCCGTTGTGCGCAAAGTTCAATGAGGAAACGGATGATGGCAGGAACATGAAAGAAGTATCGCAGCTTCTTTCTGATGCCATCAACTCCATCATTGATGTGAAAGAAGAAAGCGATATTGACAGCCTATTTTCTGCTGGCGGCACTTCCGCCCTGATGAATGCGGTATCCGGGCTGGATGATTTTGAGCTGATTTGCTTTCTGGTGGTCAAATAAGGAGGTTCGGCCATGCTTGGTCTGCCCAAAAGCACCGAATTTAATCGGCGCATTCCAAAGCAGAAGTTTTATGAAAATCTCACGGTTTCCCCAACGCTGAAACGCATTTTTGTAGAGCAGATCAGGGTGATCTGGTGGCGGAACAAAATCGCCCCTGCCACAATGAACCTCGCCGCCGGGGAGGCGGTGACGGAAATTGAAGTTTTTGAGGTCTGCCTGTCCGCGCCCCAGCTGAACGAGGCCGTCCTGCGGCAAATCGACAAAGAGATACCCTACCACATCCTGTTTCTGCTGGGGTATGAGGGCAAATATCAGGCATGGACGGCCTACAAGGAGGCTGCGGGCAGCGGGACAAATGCGCTCAAGGTAGGCAGCTACTATCATACCGATTGGATGGATGAGGCCGCTCTGCCGCTTAAGCTGGACGGTCTGAATACCGATAAGGTATATGAGAACTTTGTCCGGCAGATCGCCGGGGAAACTCTGGCTTCCGGCGCTGGCGAAACGTTGAAAGAGTCGGTGGAGCGGGATACCCGCAGGCAGGAACTGCAAAAGCAGATTGTAGCGCTTCAAGTGAAGGTGCGCAGGGAAAGGCAGTTGAATAAGCAGGTGGAACTGAATACAAAATTGAAAAGACTAAAGAGGGAATTAGACACAATATGAAAAGTCGAAGTATGTCCATTTACATAGCTACTGGTCTTGTAGGACTGTTTATCGTTTCACTTTTTATTGAAATAGAACCGCAAACTATAGTAGGTTTGTCTGTAGCAACATTGTTTTTTACAATAGCGCAACTGCTAGACTCCCAAATTAGCTTTTGGAATGAAGATTTGAAAAATCAGGTGGATGTATTTAACAATGTAGGGAATTTCAATTTGAGTCCCCAAAATCTATTGTTTGTTAAGATAGCATCCAAGTACCAAAATCCTCCGAAAAAGCAAAGGATTATGCATCAGATTGCATCAATATTATATGGCATGGCATTTATAGTCCTATTTTTATCATTCGTTGTCCCAATAAACATTAGTGAAAAAGTCGGAACGAGCGTTACAGTTTTATCGTCTTCTTTGCTGTTTTTTAGCATTTGGCTTGTGGATAAACAAGAAGAGCATAAGGCGCAATGGAATGAGGTGCAAATAGCAGCAATGCTAATTAGGAATCCTAATACCCAAGCAAAAATTGAAAATGATACACAGGCGCAAGATGCCACTGAACAACTAGGTGTTAACAGATAAAGCGGGAGGAAGTCTGTAATGACAGAGAAAGACGCAATTGGCCTTTTTGAAAAGGCACATACATTACAAGAACAATGGAAACTTGAAAACGATATTCAAGACATTCGCAATATATTAAATCAGCGTCCGATACAAATGTATCAGGTTCGAGAGGAAATAGATAAGATCAATACGGAGCATCCAGAAAATATAGTTCTTTTCAATTTGGTTTTTCCACCACGGGGGAACCGTGTGTCTTTGGATAATGCCCCTGACCAGAGCCTTATTAACGATTTGGTATGGAAACAAATCTATTTACAAGCGAAAAAGACCGGAAAGTTGTTTGACGAATTTTGCAAAGCAATGAGAAATGGTTGAAAAGAAAGCGGGGCAAACAGTAAATGCAATTAAGCAAAAAAACGCTGGAGAAATTGCGAGAAGTAATCAATGGTGATGGGACTGACCATTATCGCTCAGGACCAATGCTTGTATCCTTTTTTAGCCAGATTGGTTTTAATGATACATATGGACAGGGCTTCCCATCAAGGTGGTTCTATACAGAAGATCGGCTCCAAAAAATCAATGGGACCCCTGAACTTGACAAGTGCATCAAGATGGCATTTGCTGTCATTGATTTCGTTGGAAAAATCGACGAACTTGATAGCTTGATTGCCGATTTTAATCAATATCTTGCTTTTGATAAATGGGAAGTAATCCGAGACAATGATATCATAACTTTTAAGAGACGCGACAGGGTCGTTGTCGAAAGCACAAAAAAGGCTTCTTCCATGAGTGAAGATGAATTCTTAAGAAGGACATTCGATATAAATATTGATCTTCTTGGGCTTGACCCTGCTGTAAATGAGATTATCAAAATACGTCTGAAAGAAGTTGAGTCGTGTGTTAAAAACGATTCGCCTCTTGCGTCCGTGATTATGATTGGCAGTATCTTGGAGGGTATTTTGCTTGGAATAGCATCATCTTATCCACAGCAATTTAACCGAACATTATGCGCCCCCAAAGACAAAGAAGGAAAAATTAAGAAATTTCCTGATTGGACGCTTAACAACTTTATTGATGCGGCTTCTGAAGTAGGGTTTTTGAAAGCAGATGTTAAGAAATTCAGCCATGCTGTAAGAGATTTTAGAAATTACATTCATCCTTATTCACAGATGGCATCGCAATTTGCTCCAGATAAGCACACTGCGATGATTTGCTTCCAGGTTTTGAAAGCAGCAATTAGCCAAATCGGAGACTATCGTAAAAGTTTACAAGGAGGTGCAAAATAGTGGATAAGCTGAGAATGGAAACCCCCGACTTAACTCAGACTAATATAGAAAAACTTATAGCCCTGTTTCCTGCCTGTGTGACAGAGGCCCGCGGCGAGGACGGCAAGCTGAAAAGAGCGGTCAACTTTGGGCTGCTGCGGCAGATGCTGTCCGACGTGGTGCTGGAGGGCGATGAAGCCTACGAGTTCACCTGGGTGGGCAAGAAGGCCGCCATTGTGGAGGCCACCCGGCCCATCCGTAAGACACTGCGGCCCTGCCCGGCGGAGAGCGTGGACTGGGACACCACCGAAAACCTCTACATCGAGGGCGACAATCTGGAAGTGCTGAAGCTGTTGCAGGAGAGTTATCTGGGCAAGGTGAAGATGATCTACATTGACCCGCCCTACAACACTGGCAACGACTTCATTTATCGGGATGATTTTGCTATGAGTGGCGAGGAATACAGCGAAGAATCCGGGCAGGTGGATGAGAACGGCGACCGGCTGTTTAAGAATACAGACAGCAATGGGCGCTTTCACTCTGATTGGTGCAGTATGATTTATTCCCGACTGATACTGGCAAGAAATTTTCTTAGTGAAGATGGCGCTATTTTTATTTCGATTGACGACAATGAGGTGGATAATCTCAAAAAGATTTGTGCGGATATATTTGGGGCAAGTAACTACATTGCTACATTCCCGTGGAGAAAAAGAACGGCAAAATCTGATGTTCCGTTTGGTGTATCTCAGGATTTTGAATGGATTATCTGCTATGCAAAATCGAGTAAATTTCTTGCAAGTATTGAGGGGAAAAAAAGAAAGTATTATGAAACTCCAGATTTCCCCGGTCGCCCTTGGAGGGTTCATGACTTAACAAAGCAGACAACGGCAAGTGAAAGACCGAATAGCTTTTTCACAATCATAAACCCCAAAACCGGAGAAGAATTCCCTGCAAATCCTAACCGAACATGGGCTATTACAGAAGAAACCTTTCAGAGCTATTATGCAGTTGATCGCATCGTCTTTCCAAATGATTACTCTTTTTTGAACATTCAAAAGCCTGTCTTAAGATATTGGAAAGAAGATGATATGGAAAAGGCTGGCGATAATTTTGGAAGAGTTGCTGTCAGTACCAAGCTGCCTGAGAATATCGGTATGTCACAGGATGGGACAAAGGAGATTACAAGTTTATTTAATGGCAAAGTGTTTTCCTTTCCAAAACCAGTTTCACTAATTCACTTTTTGGCAAGTATTCATACAAGTAGCGATGATATTATTCTCGATTTCTTCTCCGGTTCCGCCACCACTGCCCACGCTGTGATGCAGCTCAATGCTGAGGACGGCGGACACCGGAAATTCATTATGGTGCAGCTGCCGGAACCCTGCGATGAAAAATCGGAGGCTTACAAAGCGGGCTACAAGAATATCTGCGAAATCGGCAAAGAACGCATCCGCCGCGCCGCGAAGAAAATCGCCGCCGACAACCCAGGTAAGCCCTTTGACGGCGGTTTCCGTGTGTTCAAGCTGGACGACACCAACATGACCGATGTGTACTACTCCGCCGGGGAGTACAGCCAGGATATGCTCTCTCTGCTGGAAAGCAATATCAAGCCCGACCGCACCGATTTGGACTTGCTGTTCGGCTGTCTGCTGGAGTGGGGCCTGCCCCTGTCCATGCCCTACACCTCCGAACAAATAGAGGGCTGCACCGTCCACACCTACAACGACGGCGACCTGATCGCCTGCTTTGACGAGAACATTCCTGACGCTGTTATCAAAGAGATCGCCAGGCGCCAGCCCCTCCGGGCTGTGTTCCGGGACAGCAGCTTTGCCGACAGCCCCGCCAAAATCAATGTGGGCGAGATTTTCAAAATGCTGGCTCCGGATACCAGGGTGAAGGTTCTGTAATTGGTCAGAAGTATCTGACCAATCGAAAATCCGAAGCACCGTTTCGGAAAATGGCAGGTGGAGGATAGTCATGGCCTTGGAGCATCGGCAGATGGAACAAAAGGCCCTGATGTCCTCAACCGGAGGAAGGTGATTTGATGAGCGCTGATTTTATCGTTTATGAAGCTAAAGCGTTCTATAATGCGTACATAGGCTTGGAACAGCTGAACCGAGAATTTGAAGACAAAATGTTGCTGTGGATTCCTATGCTTGTCAATGGAGCTTTTTCTATTGAAATTACTCTCAAAGCAATTCTCTTTAAGAGAGGCATTGAATATGGTAAAGAGCATAATTTGCTCATTCTGTTTGAAATGCTGCCAAAATCAATTCAGGATGAAATCTGGAGCCATTTGGCTGAAAAAGCACCAGAATATGCAGATCAGAAGCGCCGAACAGATGAACTTACCCTCATTTCCAATGCATTTGTTGACTACCGTTATGTTTTTGAATGTAAACTTGTTCCGGCTTTTGATATGCGTTTCCTTTCTGCCTTTGCCAATGCGGCAATTTGCACTATGTTTTCTCTCGGGTATAATTTATTTTTGCTTCCCTGCACAAGCGAAAAAACGGAGGTGAGCGTTCATGCGACTTCAATACCGGCACCAGAAGTTCCAGGCTGACGCTGCCAAAGCTGTGGTGGATGTCTTTGCCGGACAGCCCTATTCGACCCCCACCTATATGATGGATCGCGGCAGCGGCAATTATCAGATCGGTGTCAATGAGGAGCGGGATTTCACCGGCTTCAGCAACCAGAGGATCGTTCCAGAGCTGTCCGACCAGCGGATTCTGGAGCAGCTGAACAAAATCCAGCGCGCCAACCAGCTCAAGCCGTCGGACAAGCTGGAGGGGCGGGCCAACGGCTACAACCTCACCATTGAGATGGAGACCGGCGTGGGCAAGACCTACACCTACATCAAGACCATGTTCGAGCTGAACAAGCACTACGGCTGGAGCAAGTTTATCGTTGTCGTTCCCAGTGTGGCGATTCGGGAGGGCGTGTATAAATCCTTTGAGATGACCCAGGAGCATTTTGCCGAGGAGTACGGGAAGAAGATACGCTTCTTTATCTATAATTCCGCACAGCTAACGGAGATCGACCGCTTTGCGTCGGATAACTCCATCAATGTGATGATTATCAATTCCCAGGCGTTCAACGCCAAAGGCAAGGACGCCCGCAGAATTTATATGAAATTGGATGAGTTCCGCTCCCGTCGGCCTATTGACATTATAGCGAAGACAAACCCGATTCTGATTATTGACGAGCCCCAGTCGGTGGAGGGCAAGCAGACCAAGGAGCGGCTGAAGGAGTTCCACCCGCTTCTGACCCTGCGCTATTCTGCCACCCATAAGAGCGACAGCATCTACAATATGGTGTTCCGTCTGGATGCTATGGAGGCTTACAACCGGCGGCTGGTCAAGAAGATTGCGGTCAAAGGCATCACTGAAAGCGGCAGCACCGCCACCGACAGCTACCTCTATCTGGAAAGCATCAATCTCTCCAAAAGCGCCCCCACTGCCACCTTGCAGTTCGAGGTAAAGATGGCCAGTGGCGCTCCGAAGAAAAAGAGCCGCATCATCAAAATTGGAGACAACCTTTACGACTACTCCGGCGGACTGGAGGAATACAGAAACGGATTTGTGGTCAAGCAAATCGATGGTCGAGATGATTCGGTGGAATTTATCAATGGTATCAAGATCTTTGCTGGAGATGTGATCGGTGCGGTGGATGAAGACCAGCTTCGCCGCATCCAGATACGGGAAACGATCCTCTCCCATATCCAGCGGGAGCGCCAGCTGTTTTACAAGGGCATCAAAGTCCTCTCGCTGTTCTTCATTGACGAAGTGGCAAACTACCGGGAATATGATGCGGCTGGCCAGCCAGTCAACGGAAAATATGCCGCCATGTTTGAGGAGGAGTATGAGGACATTATTGGAAGTATGCAGCTTGCCGTTGGCGATGATGAGTATCTCAGGTACTTGCAGGCTATCTCGGCATCAAAGACCCACGCCGGCTATTTTTCAGTGGACGGCAAAGGCAAAATGATCAACTCTAAGGTTGGCCGCAAGGAAACTACCTCCGACGATGTGAGCGCCTATGAGCTGATTATGAAGAACAAGGAGTTGCTGTTGGACCGCGACCCGGTTCGCTCCCCGGTGCGGTTCATCTTCTCCCACTCCGCCCTGCGGGAGGGCTGGGACAACCCGAATGTATTCCAGATTTGCACCTTGAAGCAGAGCGGCAGCGATGTCCGCAAGCGGCAGGAGGTGGGGCGCGGTCTGCGCCTGTGCGTCAACCAGAGCGGCGAGCGAATGGATACCAGTGTCCTTGGCAACGGCGTGCATAACATCAACATTCTCACTGTCATTGCCAGTGAAAGCTACGACTCTTTCGCCAAGGGGCTGCAAACGGAGATGGCCGAAGCGGTCGCCGACCGTCCCCGCGCTGTAACAGTGGAATTGTTCATCGGCAAGGTTATCAAAGACGAGCATGGCAACGAGCAAGTTATCGACCAGAACACGGCCTCCGCCATCCACTTCGATATGATCGTCAACGGTTATATAGACCGCAAGGGTACGCTGACTGACAAATATTATGAAGATAAGGCAAACGGCGAAATCAAAGTAGCGGAAGAAGTCGCAGACTCCGCCGCCTCAGTGCTTGCGATTATTGATTCCATTTATGACGAGCGCAGTATGCAGCCGGAAAACGCCCGCAGCAACAATGTGGAACTGCAGGTGGATGAGGACAAATTGGCTATGCCGGAATTTAAGGCACTATGGTCAAGGATTAACGCCAAATCTGTCTATATTGTAGATTTTGATACCGAAGAACTGATCCAAAAAGCCATTACTGCCCTGAACAGCAAATTGCGCGTTTCCAAGATATATTTTCAGGTGGAGACTGGAGCAATGGATGCAATCAAATCCAAAGAGGAACTGCTGTCTGGCGCATCTTTTGTGAAAGAAGAATCCGCCAGTTATGGTGTGACTGTGGCGGCAAATTCCAATGTGAAGTATGACCTGATTGGAAAGCTGGTGGATGAAACGGGAC
>CAMWSA010000167.1 GCA_947176785.1 uncultured Lachnospiraceae bacterium | reverse complement strand
GGCCGAATATGGATCACCGGATTAGCGAGGGTGAAGGGAATATGCGGAACTAAAATAAGGAGAACAAAAAAATGCTGAAAACACTAGGAACGCATATCAGGGGATTTGTGAAAGAATCCATTCTTACCCCGGTGTTTATGATCGGCGAGGTGATCATGGAGATGATCATTCCGCTGCTTATGGCCTCCATCATCAATGACGGGGTTGACGCCGGGAATATGCAGCATATTTATCTGATTGGCAGTCTGATGGTGGTGGCGGCGCTGGTGGGCCTGGCCTTCGGGATCGGAGGGGGTGTGTTTGGGGCCAAGGCATCCACAGGCTTTGCCAGGAACCTGCGAAGGGCCATGTATGAGAGGATACAGACCTTCGGATTTGCCAATATTGATAAGTTCAGCACCGCGGGGCTGGTGACCAGGCTGACCACGGATGTGACCAATATCCAGAACGCCTATCAGATGATCCTGCGCATGTGCATGAGGGCGCCGGTGAGTCTGATCTGTGCCATGGTCATGTCCTTCTATATCAGCCCCAGGCTGGCCAGCGTCTATCTGGTGGCGGTGCTGCTCCTGGGCTGCGTGCTGGGCGTGATTGTGACCAGCGCCATGAAGTATTTCGGCCAGGCTTTTCCCAAGTATGATGCCCTGAACGAGAGTGTGCAGGAAAATGTGTCCGCCATCCGGGTGGTCAAGGCTTATGTGCGGGAGGATTATGAGAACGAGAAGTTTAAAAAGGCCAGCAACGGCATCTACAGGATCTTCTGCAAGGCCGAGGGTATCGTCGCCTGGAACGGCCCGGTGATGAATCTGACCGTATACAGCTGTATCATATTGATCAGCTGGATCGGGGCCAGGCTGATCGTCCGGGGAAGCCTGGAGACAGGGGACCTGATGGCTCTGCTGACCTATTGCATGACCATACTTATGAACCTGATGATGCTGTCCATGATTTTTGTCATGATGACCATGTCCGCCGCCAGCGCCAGACGAATCTGCGAGGTGCTGACCGAGGAGCCGGATCTGGCTAATCCCCGGGAGCCGGTCATGGAGGTGGCGGACGGCGGTATCCGGTTCGACCATGTATCTTTCCGCTATAAAAAGGATGCGGATGCCCCGGTGCTGAAGGACATCAACCTGGAGATCAAGTCCGGCGAGACCATTGGCATCATCGGCGGCACCGGCAGCGCCAAATCCACTCTGGTCAATCTGATCAGCCGCCTGTATGACGTGACGGAGGGGCGGCTCCTGGTGGGAGGCGTGGATGTGCGGGACTACGACATGGAGGCGCTGCGCAACCAGGTGGCCGTGGTGCTGCAAAACAATGTGCTTTTCTCCGGCACCATCCTGGAGAACCTGCGCTGGGGAGATCTGGAGGCCAGCGAGGAGGAGTGCGTCCACGCCTGTCGGCTGGCCTGTGCGGATGAGTTTATCCGTAGGATGCCGGAGGGCTATCATACTTATATAGAGCAGGGGGGCACCAATGTGTCCGGCGGCCAGAAACAGAGGCTGTGTATCGCCAGGGCACTGCTGAAAAAACCGAAGATCCTCATTCTGGACGATTCCACAAGCGCTGTGGATACCGCCACAGATGCCCGTATCCGCAGGGCATTTGCCCAGGAGATTCCGGGTACTACCAAGCTGATCATTGCCCAGCGGATATCCAGCGTGGAACATGCGGATCGGATCATTGTCATGCATGAGGGCGAGATCGACGGCTTCGGTACCCATGAGCAGCTGTTGGCTTCCAATGAGATCTACCGGGATGTCTATGAATCCCAGACCCACGGAAGTGGTGATTTTGACGAAAGCGCAGAGGAAAATCCCGATGTGAAAGGAGGGGTGTAAATATGGCAGAGGAGAGAACATCCCAAATAAATCAGGACACAAGTCAAAGAGGCCCCAGAGGGCCCCATGGCCCCAGGGGTCCCAGGCCCAAGATTGAGAATCCCGGCAAGCTGTTAAAGAGGGTGCTGGGTTATACCTTTAAGGACTACGCCATCCACTGGATCGTGGTGGTGGCCTGCATCGTCACCACAGTGCTGGCGACCCTGCAGGGGACCCTGTTTATGCGGACCTTGATCGACGACTATATTGTGCCCCTGCTCGGACAGCAGGACCCGGATTTCGGCCCCCTGGCCGGTGCCATCGGCAGAGTGGCCTGCTTTTATGGGCTGGGTGTGCTGGCATCCTTTACCCAGTCCCGGCTGATGATTTATGTGACCCAGGGCACTATGAAGAACCTGCGGGACGACCTGTTTAAAAAAATGGAGGAACTGCCCATCCGGTATTTTGATACCCATGCCCACGGCGATATCATGTCCATCTACACCAACGATATTGATACCATGCGGCAGATGATCAGCCAGAGTATCCCGCAGCTTCTGAACAGCGCCATCAGTGTGGTATCCACCCTGATCTCCATGCTGGTGCTGGATATCCCGCTGACGTTGGTGACATTGATTATGGTGGGAGTGATGATCCTGTCGGCAAAGAAGGTGGGCTCCCTTTCCAGCCGGTTCTTTCTGTCCCAACAGCGTGACCTGGGACAGCTGAACGGCTGCATCGAGGAGACCATGACAGGCCAGAAGGTGGTGAAGGTGTTCTGCCACGAGGAGGAGAGCCTGAAACAGTTTAATGAACTGAACGACAGACTCTGTGACAGCGCTTACCGGGCCAACAAGTTCGGCAATATTATGGGGCCCATCAACGCCCAACTGGGAAACCTGAGCTATGTGGTGTGCGCAGTGGCCGGCGGCATGCTGGCAATCACCGGGATTTCCGGTCTGTCCCTGGGAGATCTGGCGGCATTTCTGACATTGAACAAGTCATTCAGTATGCCCATCAATCAGATCACCATGCAGTTCAACAGCATCATCATGGCCCTGGCCGGCGCGGAGCGGATTTTCCGGCTCATGGACGAGACGCCGGAGGTGGACGAGGGCTATGTGGAGTTGGTCAACGCGGAGAGAAACGAAAGGCAGGAACTTGTGGAGTCCAGGGGGCGCACAGGTCTATGGGCCTGGAAGCACTACCACAGGGACAGTGACACCGTGACCTATACGGAACTGAAGGGGGATGTGGTTTTCGATCATGTGGACTTCGGGTACACGGATGAAAAGATGATCCTGCACGATATCGTGCTTTTTGCCCAGCCGGGACAGAAGATTGCCTTTGTGGGTTCCACCGGCGCAGGCAAGACCACCATCACCAACCTGATCAACCGTTTCTACAGCATTCAGGACGGCAAGATCCGTTACGACGGCATCAATATCAACAAGATTAAGCTGGACCACCTGCGGCGTTCTCTGGGGATTGTGCTGCAGGACACCCATCTGTTCTCCGGCACGGTCATGGAGAATATCCGTTATGGCAAGCTGGATGCCACCGAAGAGGAAGTGATCCAGGCGGCACGGCTGGCCAATGCGGACGGCTTTATCCGCCGCCTGCCGCAGGGGTACAATACCATGCTGCACGGGGACGGTGCCAACCTAAGCCAGGGGCAGCGCCAGCTGCTGGCAATTGCCCGGGCGGCCATAGCCGATCCGCCGGTGCTGATCCTGGATGAGGCAACCAGTTCCATCGACACCCGCACCGAGCGTATCGTGCAGGACGGTATGGATAAGCTGATGAAGGGGAGAACCACCTTTGTGATCGCCCACAGGCTCTCCACAGTGCGAAATTCCGACTGTATAATGGTCCTGGAGCAGGGCCGCATCATTGAGCGGGGGACCCATGAACAGCTGCTGGAGGAAAAGGGAAAATATTATCAGCTGTATACGGGCCTGCAGGCATAGGGCAGCGCTTACCCCCGGAGCGATTCCGGGGGACTTTTTTTCTCTCTTTTTTTACAGAAAAGTCTTTGCTTTTTGACAAAGGAATGGTATACTAAAACATATATAACTATTGAACAGCATATTGCCTACCAGCGCACTGATCAATATTCGGACGCCGCAGCGGCCGGATATTGATCAATCGGTCTGTGTGTTGGTAGGCAATATGCGGAACTCAAATAGGAGGTAGGCAGCATTGAATCAGGAATACATGCGCGAGTTATCGAGACAATACAAGGAGGCGCTGGCACCCTTTTTGCGGTATTTGCCATGGCTGGAGGAACATGCGGGCGAGCGGCCGGGCACTGAATATAATGGAAGGCAGGACGGCAATAACACCATGTCCTTTCCCGTGTATGACAGCACCCTGCTCAGTCTGGTGAAGGAGGCGGGGAAGTCTTCCTTTATGAACCGCAATTACGCATACATATACACCCGTAAACATATGAAAACCCCGGAGGATGAGCGGAAGGTCATCAAGGCGGCCACGATCCAGGAATGGGACGTGTTGTGCGGCATTCTGTCAAAGTATGTGCTGGGCGGGAATGCCAGGGCATATCTGTGGACGCAGGCCGTGCAGGAGAACATTTTCTATCTGGTGTTTGCTAAAATGCAGGAGATTGTGGATTACTGGGACCGTCGCCTGGAGAGGGAAGAGAGAATTCTGGGAAGGTAAGGGTATAGCACCCCCAATCGTTCGAGAGCTTATATTCGCGGGCATTAGCCTCTCCTTCCTGCACGTCACATGCGGCCCGTAGTCAACGACATATGCCGTTTACTATAATTATGCGGCATGGGGCGTGCAGGAATCGGAAAAGCGCAGCGCCCGTTAGTATAATCTGGTACAAAATAAGAGTGGAGAGGCAGATGGGAGAGAAATCGCTACAGAAGAGGAAGTATATTTTGGAGACGGCTCGCAGGGTGTTCATGGAGAAGGGCTACAAGAGAGTGACCATGAAGGATATTGTGGATGCCTGTGAGATCAGCCGGGGCGGTCTGTACCTCTATTTTAACAGCACTGCCGATATTTTCCTGGAGGTGCTGAAGCTGGAGAGCGAGGAGGCGGATGACGTATTCTCGGACAGTATTTCCGAGGATGCCACTGCGGCGGACATCCTGACCCTGTTTCTAAAGGAACAGAAAAAGGAGTTGCTGCGGAAAAAGGATACCCTGACCCAGGCCACTTATGAATTCTATTTTGAAAACGATCTGCCCAAGAAGGACAACATTCTGAAAAAACAGTTTGATTCGGCGGTAAAAATTATTCAGATGCTCATTGAGAACGGCGTGGAGAACGGAGAATTCTGCTGTGAGGACTGTGAGGGGACGTCCCGCAATATTATGTTCGTGCTGGAGGGACTTAAGATTAATGCCCAGACCATCGGTATCACGGCGGAGATTGTGGACCGGGAATTTGAGTATATCCTGACTGCCCTGGGAATGGAAGACTAAAGAGCGTGCTCCTGCCGGCGGCGGGGGCACATTTCATTCCATAGTAATCTCCATGCAGCAGCTGTGCCGTGACCCAAATCCGGATGAAAAATGCCGCATTTGGACTTGCTGTGCAAGTCCTGCATTTTTTCAAGTGGGAGACTGAGAGCTTCTTTGCGAAACAGCCATTGCTGTGAACCGGGCTTGCATGGCAAGTCCCAGAAGTTCTTCCCATGCGAACAAACGTAAATTTTCCGATTCCCGTGCATCACAAGCCGCATAATCGGACAACCTGCGCCGCACAGGAGGGAAAGTCTAATCGTTTGTAAGTATAAACAGCGTATGCCCGGCTCTGTGTGTTTGCGGGGAATATGCAATACTCTTGACAGGAGAGTCCATTATGATTGAGACAATCGCTTCGCTGGAACTGCCGGTGGGGGAGCATCTGGCCATACGCAGGAACCGGCTCTGCTATAAGGAAGATACAAAATCACTGGGACGTGTGGCAGTGGTATCCGGCACTCATGGGGATGAACTGGAAGGGCAGTATATCTGTTATGAGGTGGCCAGGCGTATCGCCGCGCATCCCGAATATCTGACGGGCATCGTGGATATCTATCCCGCACTGAATCCGCTGGGGGTGGATCTGGCCAGCAAGGCCCTTCCTATCACCGGCATGGATTTAAACCGCATGTTCCCCGGCAGCAGGGAGGGGAATGCCATGGAACAGATTGCGGCGGCAGTGATGGAGGATCTGATCGGCACGGATCTGTGCATTGATGTGCATTCCAGCGATATTTTTGTGCAGGAGATCCCGCAGGTGAGGCTCAGCGGGGAATTTGCCGGGAGGATGCTGCCTTTCGCCAAGCTGATGAATGTGGATGTGATCTGGATGAACGCCACGGCCACGGTGCATGAGGCGACATTGGCCCACTCCCTGAACACCATGGGCGTTCCCACCATGGTGGTGGAACTGGGCCAGGGCAACAGCATCAATATGCCCTATGGCAATCAGGTGGTGGACGGGATTTTTAATGTGATGCATGAGATGGGGATTTGGACGGGGGAAGTGCCGCCTACTCAGCTGCCCGCCATCTCCAGCGACGGCAAGGTGGAGTTCATCCGCAGCGATGTGGAGGGGATTTTCCTTCCCAGGAACAAGCACAATCATTTTGTCTGTGTGGGCGAATTGATCGGCGAGATCGTGGACCCTATGGCAGGGCAGGTAAAAAGGCAGGTAGCTGCGGGCAAGGACGGCCTGTTGTTTACTCTGCGGAACTATCCCGTGGTCTATGAAGGGGATCTTTTGGCCCGGATCCTGACTGGCATAGTGTGAGAAGAACTTCCGGGACTTGTCATGCAGGTCCAGCTCACAGCAACGGCTGTTTCGGAAAAAAGCCCTATCCTCACGGCCCAAAGGTACTTCCAGTTCCTGCACGCCCCGTGCTGCAAAATCGGGCAGCACGGGGCGTGCAGGAAGGAAAATCTATTCGGTCGTGAGGATAAATCGGAGCAGACAGAGAAAGGCAGTTTTTTATGCATATTCATGAGATTTACACGGTACATTCCACCTATCGGGAGGATATGAAGATCAGGGGCTATACCTTTGGCCAGGGAGAGAAATCCGCCTGTATCGTGGGCCCGCTGCGCGGCAATGAGATTCAGCAGATGTATGTCTGCTCCCAGCTGATCCGGGCATTGAAGGAATTGGAGGCCAACAGCTGCATTTGCACAGGCAAACAGATTCAGGTGATACCGGTGGTCAACAGCTACAGCATCAATGTGGGGCGGCGTTTTTACGGGGTGGACAATGTAGACTTAAACAGGGCTTTCCCCGGCAACTCTTACGGGGAGCAGGACAGGCGTATCGTCCATGCGCTGATGGAAGACATAGGCAGCTATGTCTATGGAATACAGTTTGCCTCCTTCTACATGGACGGGGAGTTCATGCCCCATGTGCGTATGATGGAGACAGGTTACCAGAATACTTCCCTGGCCAATCTGTTTGGGCTGCCCTATGTGGTGGTACATAAACCGGCACCCATTGACACCGGCACACTGAATTACAATTGGCAGGCTGCGAATACCGCCGCCTTCTCCCTGTTCACCAGGACCAACTGGGAGATAGACGAGCGCAGCGCCAGCCAGGGAGTGGCGGCGGTGTTACGTTTCTTAAAGCGAATGGGTATCATCCGCTATGACAGCCACAGCGGCTACATCAGCCATGTACTCTATGAGCAGGATCTGTCTGATGTGCATACAGGCCGGGCCGGAATCTTCCGGGGGCTGGCGCGCCCCGGTGACGATGTGCGCTACGGCCGCCCCCTGGCGGAAATTATTGATCCCCAGGAGGGAGTAGTGAGAGAGACCATTATAGCCCCCACCGACGGCATTGTATTCTTCGCCCATACCAAAGCATTGATCAACCAGGGCGATATAGTCTACCGGCTGGTACACAGGCTGCATGAGTAATACATAGTAAACGACATTGATATTTTCACTTTCCGTTCTGCGCAGGTTTTTCAAGGCGACAAGGGAGATTTCTAATGTCGTTGACCATATATTCATAAACCCATCTTTTAAAACTATGGAGGACAATCATGGGAAATGTAAGACGTATCTATGTGGAAAAGAAGGCCCCCTATGCGGTAAAGGCCAGGGAACTGGAAGGAGACCTGAGAAACTATCTGGGCCTTGATAATGTGGAAGAAGTGAGACAGCTTATCCGCTATGACGTGGAAAATATC
>CAMWSA010000166.1 GCA_947176785.1 uncultured Lachnospiraceae bacterium | reverse complement strand
GAATCCAGCGGCAGACGGATCAGGATCTCCGTGCCCTCCCCCAGAGTGCTTCTCATCTTCCAACTCCCCCCGTGAAGCTGCAAAATCCGCTGGCACAGGGACATGCCCAGCCCGGCCCCGCCCTCCTTGCGGGAGCGGGATTTATCCACCATGTAAAACGGCTCCGTGATCCGGTCAATCTCCTCCTGGGGAATGCCCCGTCCATTGTCCCGTATCCGTATGCCGTACCACCTGCCAAAGCCGCCGCCTTTGTCCGTCTCCCACTCCTTCTCGTCCAAATCCTCCTGCGCAGCGCCCCGTTTTCTCTCGCGGACCCGCCTCCCCTCCAGGCTGATCCGCCCCTTCTCCCCCACTGCCTTGGTGGCATTGTCCAGCAGATTATACAGCAGGGACAGCAGCAGATCGCTGTCTCCCCACAGCATGGCCTGCTCCATGCGTATGCTGCCCTGGACCTGGCGATTATCCCATATGGGACGCATGGTATTCCACAGGTTTTCCGCCAGGACCGTAGCCTTGATGGGCTTTACCGCAAAGTCCTGTTTTTCCATGCTCACCAGCTCCAACAGTTTATGGGAAAGCTGCTCCAGCCGCTTTCCCTGGGCAAAAATATAGTGGCTGGCCATGCGGTGGTCCTCCGGGTCAAGCTCCATAGTGTCCAGCATCTGGGCATAGCCGATAATAGAGGTCAGCGGTGTCTTAAGTTCATGGGCAAAAGCTGCCGTGAAATCCTCCTGGCGCTTGGCCTCCAGTTCTTTTTCCCGCATCTGTTCCACCAGCCGGTCCGCCATCAGGTTAAAGCTCTCCGCCAGTTCCCCCACCTCGTCCGGCTGGTGGTAATCCGATCGCCGGGTCAGGTCGCCGGCGGCAATCCGCTTGGTCACCCAGCCCAGCTTGCGGATGGGGCGGGTCAGGTAGCGGGCCAGCACCCAGGCACAGACCGCCGCCACTGCCAGCAGCACCAGCAGCATCACCCTGTACTGGCGGATCGTATCTGTCCGGGTGTCATAGATACTCTGGATATTGCGGCTGATCAGCAGATAGTATGTTTTCTCTCCCAGCTGGCTGGTACACATGCTGACAAGCTCATAGCCCCGGCTTCCCATGCAGATCTGCCAGATGTAATTATTATCCCCCGCCTCGCTGCGGCGGACAATCATCCCGTCCACATCCACGATGGCCGACAACTGCCCCAGCTCCTGCTGCCCGCTGTAGCAGACTCCCTCAGCGTCCAGCACAATGCAGTTGCTCTCCGTCCGGTCCACATTGATGGCCATGCTCTCGATTGCCTTCTGCAGGGCATAGACTTCCCCGTATTCCTCGCCGGACTGGAAGCCCACCTCCAGAAAATACTGGAACATACGGATCTCCTGGCTGGCCTGCTGCCGCTCCTGCTCCAGCATCCGGCTGAAGCTGAAGTTAAGCATCCACATACCAAAAGCGATGAAGGCCGCCGTGACCAGTACCATGATCCATATAAAAAGTTTTCCCGTGAATTTCATTCATACCTCTCCGTGTACAGGGGCCTGCGGTATTTCCTCCATTCTACTGGCGAACGCCGAGATTTTCCAATTCCTGTGCGCCTCATGCTGCATAATTATGGTAAACGACATATGCCGGAGGCTTGTGGCCGCATGTGACGTGCAGGAAGGACAGTCCCACCGCTCGAAAGTATAGGATGTTCGGGCGGGATCTTCAGGACTCTCCCTCCAGGCGGTAGCCCACCTTATACACTGCCGTGATCTCCTCATTCCATCCCAGCTTCTTTTTCAGGCGCTGCACATGCAAATCTATGGTGCGGCTCTGCCCCTCGTATTCCCCGCCCCATACAGACTCATAGATGGTCTCCCGGTACAGGGCGATATTCCGGTTGCGGGCCAGCAGGAGCAGCAGGTCAAACTCCTTCAGAGTCAATGCGATCTGCTGCCCATCCCGCATCACCAGGCGGGAGGCCGTGTCGATGGTGATGTCAAATACCTTCAGAATCCCCTCCGCCTTATGGTAACGGCGCAGCACAGTCTCCACCCGGGCCAGCAGTTCCGGGATGGCAAAGGGCTTGGCCAGATAGTCGTCCGCCCCCATCTTGAGGCCCTTTACTTTGTTCTCCGTGGTGCCCAGAGCGGTGAGAAAGATCACAGGCAGTCCCATGGACTGGGCATATTGCAGCAGTTCGTAGCCGTTACAGCCCGGCAGCATAATGTCCAGCAGCGCCAAGTCAAAGGGCCGCTGCTGCATCAGATCCGCCGCCTCCATCCCGTCCGCCGCCCAGGTACAGTTGTATCCCGCACGGGTCAGATTCATGCGGATCAGGTTTGCTATGGGTTCTTCATCCTCCGCAATCAGTATCCTTATCATTCCTTCATCCCCTTCAATATTTTGTCATCCTTGCGCTCCGCACCATTATGCTTCCGGTTTGTATACTGATTGTATCATAATTTTGTCCGCTTGGGTATCCCCTGTCGACTTTTGTCAGTATGACAGGGAGCGTCCACTACAAACCATGTGCCCTGGGACTAAGGGGTCAGCCGGTGAATATCCCGGGGGAACAGGCTGGCCGCCCGCACATTCTCGCAGGCCAGCAGCCTGGCGGTAAACCGCTCCAGGCCAAGACCCAGGCCCCCATGAGGCGGCATACCATGACGGTGCATCAACAGATAACTGGCAAATTCCTCCGGATGCATGCCCCGCCGCTTAAGCTTTTCCAGCTGTTCCTGATAGCCGTGGATACGCTGGCCCCCGGTGGTGATCTCCAGGCCCCGGAAGAGCAGATCAAAGCTCAGTGTCTCCGCCGGGTTTTCCGGGTTATCCATGGCGTAGAAGGGACGCTTCGCTTCGGGATAATGGGTCACAAAGACAAAGGCGCTGCCATAGTGCCCTCGGATATACTGGCACAGCAGATTTTCTTCCTCCGGGTCAAGGTCCTCCTTCTCCCCCATGGGACGGCAGTAATGCTCCGCCACCAGGGCCTTGGCATCCGCAAAGCGTATCCGGGGTATGCGGCCCATGGGCAGTTCGGCCTTCTGCGGCGGCACTTCCGCCGGCCCGGCCTTGCTCTCCGCGGCAAACTTCGGCATGCGCACTTCCAACAGCCCAAGTTCCTGCGCGCAGGCCGTCTGTAGATACTCCAGGGCCGCCTGCAGCATCCCCTCCTCCATCTCCATAATTTCCTCAAAGCTCTCAATATAGCCCATCTCGAAGTCCACACCCGTGTATTCGTTCAAATGCCGGGACGTGTCATGCTTTTCTGCCCGAAACACCGGCCCGACCTCATAGACCCTCTCATAGACTCCCACCATCATCTGCTTGTAAAACTGAGGACTCTGGGCCAGATACGCCTGCCGTCCAAAATAGTCCAGTGAAAAGATGTTGGCTCCTCCCTCCGCCCCTGCTTCCACCAGCTTGGGGGAATGAATCTCCGTGAAGTGCTGTCCCTGCAGATACATGCGAAACCCCTGGCAGATGGCTTCCTGAATCTTAAAGATAGCCCGCTGCTTTTCATTGCGCAGGGTCAGCATCCTGTAGTCGAGCAGGTTCTCTATGGAAGTACTTACCTTCTTCTGGTTGATCACGATGGGCATGGGTTCTGCCGGAACGGACAACACCTCTAACTCCAGCAGCCGCAGTTCCCAGCCCAGCCGGGAGCGCTCCTCCGCCGCTACCAGTGCCCGGACCCGAACACAACTCTCCTCCACCATTTCTTCCAGGCCAAACCGGGAAAATTCCGGACTGTATATACACTGGATCACATGCCTGCCGGTGCGCAGCAATACAAAGGCAAATCCGCTCATGCGCCGCAGCTTATAAACGCTGCCATGAAGGATAACCTCCCCTCCCGCCTGCCTCCCAATCTCCTCTAAGGAGAAGCCGGATACGCTTTTTACCGTTTCTTTTACCGCTTTTTCTGTTGTTTTCTGATTTTTTCCGCCCATTCTTTATATTCCTCCAATTCAGGGGGCTGCGTGCCCCATATTCCTGTTGCCTCTTTTTCATTTTATACATATATTTTCACTCCGCCGTCCTTATCGTCCATCCGGGCATCGTCACAATGTCCCATGGGATCACCCCCTTTCGCGCTGTCCTGCAACCTGCGCTGTCTTTTTTTTGCATATAAAAAGACCAGTCCCCACATCCGTAATCTCTTACCAATGCGGTACTGATCTCCCTGCCCGTTCTCATGGCTGTATCCCTGATCTGTCCTTTTCCGCATAGGCACAACACATGCAGCGCTTGTACCTATGTCTCCACAGCTACAAGCGCTATCTATCGTCGTCCCTATTCTCTATATTCACGACCGAAAGGATTTTCCAGGCCCTGCACGCCCCATGCTGCATAATTATAGTCAACGACATATGTCGTTGACTATAGACAACATGCGCCGTGCAGGAAGGAAAATCCAGCCGGCCGTGAGTAAACGGTTCATATACCCGATTTTGCATCCGGTCCCTCTTCCTGCCACATGCCGATAATGGCCTTTCAAAATATGCATTATCATAACACAGCTGATATGAAAAAACAAGAGCCAATCCATTTTTTCAATATATGTTAAACACCTAAAAGCCGCCCCGTGGCCAACAAAAATAACCTTATCAGAATCTGAATATTGATCTGCTGCGCGTATCATTCTTTTTCGCATATGGCTAAGTGATTCCCATCTGAATTAATACATATTATATTCTGGATATATGAATTTCATTCCGTGATTACTGCCTGCACTCGACTTAAGAATGTTACGCTTTATCCGGTTAATAATTCACACTTACACTTCAAAGATCAACTCCCCATAGGAGGGCACAGGCCAGACTTTCTTATCCACCAGCATCTCCAGTGCATCCACCGGAGTGCGCAGCGCCTCCATAGCCTCTTTCACGGTATCCTTGTAGAAAAATGCCTGGGCCCTGGCGTCCTGCATGGCACCGGCCTCTGCGGTGACTCTCTCCAGTTCCTTCAGGGCTTTTCTGGCGGCGGCCAGCAGCACATTCACCTCACCCAGCAATTCCGCCTGCACGGTGGCATCCGCGCCGGCTTCCCGCACTGCGATCACTGTATCCGCCAAAGTCCTGGTGTATCCCACCACCGCCGGGATATATTTCTTGTTAGCCATGTTAATCATGGTCAGCGCCTCAATATTGATGGTCTTGGCATAGGTCTCGTACAAGATCTCCTCACGGGATTCCAGTTCCGCCCTGTTGAAGATGCCGAATTTCTCAAACAGTCTGATGGCCTTATCCGTAGTCAGCGTGCCTGCCGCCTCCACCATGGACCCTATATTGGGCAGTCCCCGGCGTTCCGCCTCCTTTACCCACTCCTTGGAATAGCCGTCCCCGTTAAATATAATCCGCTGGTGTCTGGTCATATATTCTTTGATCAGGTCATGTACCGCCAGTTCGAATTCCTTGCCCTGAGCCGTCTCCTGCTCCAGCGTATCCGCCGCCTCACAGAAGGCTTCCGCCACAATGGCGTTCAGCGTGGTGTTGGGGCTGGCAATGGAATCCGCAGAACCCACCGTGCGAAACTCGAACTTGTTGCCGGTAAAAGCAAAGGGTGAAGTCCTGTTGCGGTCAGTGGCATCCTTCTCAAAATCCGGCAAAGTGGACACACCCGTCTCCAGCTTGCCGCCCTCGATCAGATGGGCCGCCTCCCCGGTCTCCACCAGCTGCTTTACCACATCGTCCAGCTGTTCTCCCAGAAACATGGAAATAATCGCAGGAGGAGCCTCATGGGCACCCAGCCTGTGGTCGTTTCCCACATCGGATGCGCTCTGGCGCAGCAAATCCGCATGGGTGTCCACCGCCCTCATAATGCAGGCCAGCACCAGCAGAAACTGGATATTGGCATTGGGGGTATCGC
Organism: uncultured Lachnospiraceae bacterium; assembly: GCA_947176785.1. Lineage (GTDB taxonomy): Bacteria > Bacillota > Clostridia > Lachnospirales > Lachnospiraceae > Acetatifactor. The sequence continues at coordinate 2,189 of CAMWSA010000166.1, read as the reverse complement.
CGGGGTCCAGCAGATTCACTCCATTGTCTGTACACAGGGACCAATTGTCGTGCTTGCCGGAGCCGTTTACCCCCGCAAAAGGTTTCTCATGCAGCAGACATGTCAGACCGTGGCGTCCGGCCACTTTTTTCATGGTCTCCATGACCAGTTGGTTGTGATCCACGGCTATATTGGCGGACTCATAGATGGGAGCCAGTTCATGCTGGGCCGGAGCCGCCTCATTGTGCTGGGTTTTGGCAGTCACGCCCAGCTTCCAGAGTTCAATATTCAGATCCTTCATATAGGCACCGATGCGTTCCCTGATGGTGCCAAAGTAGTGGTCCTCCAACTCCTGCCCCTTGGGCGCAGGGGCACCAAACAGGGTACGCCCGGCAAAAATCAAATCCTCGCGCTGCAGATATTTTTCCCGGTCCACCAAAAAGTACTCCTGCTCCGCTCCAACGCTGGGCACCACCTTCGTGGCCTCCCTGTTGCCAAACAGATGCACAATGCGAAGGGCCTGCTGGCTGACAGCCTCCATGGACCGCAGCAGGGGAGTCTTTTTATCCAGAGCCTCCCCGGTATAGGAACAGAAGGCCGTGGGAATGCATAAAATCACTCCGGTGGCATCCTCCTTTAAAAAAGCGGGGGAAGTCATATCCCAGGCAGTATAGCCCCTGGCCTCAAAGGTTGCCCGCAGCCCCCCGGAGGGAAAGGAGGAGGCATCCGGCTCTCCCTTGATCAGTTCCTTGCCCGAGAACTCCATCAGCATCCTGCCCTCGCTGTCGGGGTGGGACACAAATGCATCGTGCTTCTCCGCCGTGATGCCGGTCAACGGCTGAAACCAGTGGGTATAGTGGGTTGCGCCGTTCTCCACGGCCCAGTCCTTCATGGCTTTAGCCACTACGTCAGCGGTGGACAGGGGCAGTTCGCCTCCCTGCTCCATCACCCGCTTAACTTCAGCAAATACCTGCCGTGTAAGCCTCTCCTTCATCTTCCCCAGGGTAAATACCCTGCTGGCGAAAAGTTCCTCCACATTTATCGTTTCGCTCATACAGCTTACTCCTTTTCGTCGTTAATATGCTCCCGGAATCCCTGAACTGCTTTTCATGGGGCTTCTTGGAAATCATTTGTGCCGGTTCCCCATTTTTTCTCCGCCTCATCTACCTGAAGCCTGATTTTATCTGCAAAGCTTCCGGGAACCTATCGCTATACTCACGAGCGATTAGATTTTCTTCCTGTGGGGCACAGGAAGTCTGATCGTATAACATGTGCCCTGCAGGAATCGGTAAATTTTATCGTTCGTTTGTATATGCATACGGCAAGCCGTTCTTGCCTTGCCCTTAACATAAGATACCTTTTTTTTCTATAAAAAGCAAGCGCTTATTTGCTCCCTTTTATCTTCCGCGTTGATAGGCGATTGCGAAACGCCCTTTCCGGGAACAATGAATGGGCAATATTTACAGAATAAGGGCGACTTGTCACTGTATGAAGCAAATTTGCAGAACAAATTTACTTCCAAGCCCGTTTTTGTATATATTGATCAGCCACGTCACTTGCGGAGAACGTTTCGCAATTGCCTATTTCGTGTTGATAAACGCCTGTTAAATATTTCTTCATCGGAACGATGGATACTATCTTTTCCTTTGTATCATGAGCTTTATGCCCAGCCCAAATACAAAACCGCCCAACAATATGAAAAATAACCACACAGCATTCCAATATATCGAATTTACACTAAACATCCATAATAAAAGGTTATTCCAAAACTCCAAGCCGACTGCTATGGCAAATAAATCAAATAGCAGATACACGCCACCAAACAGATATATCCGTCTCCACCAGTAGTTTCTATGCCTGCTTTTTACAAAAGTGGTAACTCCTAATATGCAAAGTGCGGCTAAAATACCCACTGAACCAAAATAGAATATCCCTTTATTTTCTAAGACTCCTATCCAAAACTTGGCATAAGAGTTTCGATCTATTAAGGCTCATATCCTGTACAAACGGAACAAACCAAACGCGATGAAGAACCAGGGTTCCCATCCAAACACTTTCTTTTCCATCATATTCCCCTGCAAAATTCCCATTGGATGCTCTGATTATATCGTGTCCAATGCTCAATTTCAAGCTGCAATGAGTGAAATCGCCAGTGCTTAGATTCATCCGCATGGTTTTTATAAATTGCGCACCCGCAGCAAGTCATATGG
>CAMWSA010000165.1 GCA_947176785.1 uncultured Lachnospiraceae bacterium | reverse complement strand
ATGCAGTTTTGGCGGGGAGGTTTTGTCCGCAGTTTCGAAGGCTCCGGCGTTGAAGGAACTGGGACTGAATGTGAGGGACGCCAGTTGGCTGGCATCGCTGGCAGGCATGGAAACCTTAAAAAGCCTCAGCATCCGGGAGGTCACGGGAGTAAGGCCGGAGGAACTGGCAGGTTTTGGAAAGCTGCAGGAACTGAACATAGAATGGATGGGACTGCATGACGGCAGCTTCCTCAAAGAACTGAAGAACCTGAAAAAAATAGCCCTGCATTGGAGCGAACTGGATAATCTGGATTTTCTCCCGGCGCTGACGAAGCTGACCGAATTTCATCTGGCCGCCCCGGCGGCAGACCAGGAGGGGCTGGCGGCGGTTTCAGGGCTTAAAAAGCTGAAAGAATTTATCTACCCGGTACGGGATCTTACAGTGTACGCGAATCTTCCAAAGCTTGAGAAAGTAGGGCTGGCATCAGGGGGCGTGCAGGGCTTTGAAGTCTTTGCAGGCAGCAGGGTGAACAGCTTTACTGTCTGTGGCAGCCTTGCGGCAGACGGTAATGCGGGGGGCAGCCCTGCGTCAGGGGGCAATGCGGGAACCGCCCCCGGGCCCGGCGGCAGGGACACGGAGCTGCAGCGGCTTATTGCCGGTTTTGGCAGTGAGGAGGAGGAACTTAAGTGGCTTGCGGAAAAGATGAAGCAGTATGTGAAAATCTTTTCATATGGCCGGGAGGGGACGCCGGACAGAATGAGACGGTGAGCTTCCGCCGGCCCAGGGGAATAGACGAGGAGAACATATGACAAAGAAACAACGCGCTCTGGCAATCATAGACAAACTGAAGGAGGCATATCCCCAGGCGGACTGCTCCCTGGACTACGATCAGGCGTGGAAGCTGCTGGTCAGCGTGCGGCTGGCGGCCCAGTGTACGGATGCCCGGGTGAATGTGGTGGTGGAAAAGCTGTACGAGAAATTCCCGGACGTGGATGCGCTGGCCCAGGCGCCTGTGGAGGAGATTGAGAAGATCGTGCATCCCTGCGGGCTGGGCAACAGTAAGGCCAGGGATATCAGCGCCTGTATGAAAGTGCTGCGGGATCAGTACGGCGGCAAAGTGCCCGATGATTTTGACAAGCTGCTGGCTTTGCCGGGAGTGGGCAGGAAGAGTGCCAACCTGATTATGGGAGACGTGTTTGGCAAGCCTGCCATTGTCACAGACACCCACTGCATACGCCTGGTGAACCGCATGGGCCTGGTGGACGGCATCAAGGAGCCTGCCAAGGTGGAAAAGGAACTGTGGAAGCTCATACCGCCCCAGGAGGGCAATGATTTCTGCCACAGACTGGTAAACCACGGGCGGGAGATCTGCACCGCCCGCACCAGGCCACACTGTGATAAATGCTGCCTGCAGGATATCTGTAAAAAAGCAGGGATATACACTAACGACCGCTGAGATTTTCTGACTCCTGCACGGCACCTGCTGTAAAATCGGGCAACCGGTGCCGTGCAGGAGGGAAAAGCGAATCGGCGGTGCGGACTGTGTCCTGTGTTTGGGAAATACTATAAGAGAAGAAAAATGTGATTAAAAACATTGACAAACTCGTAGATATGCAATATCTCGTTTATATAATGCACAAGCAAAATTTGATGTTTTCCCATAAATTGAACTTGTGAAAAAGCAGGTAATGTACGATATTGTTTTTACAAAACGAAATACAATGTAAGGGAGAGTTTGCCATGAAGTTGAATCCACGTGAATTGGAAGTTTTGAAGATTTTGCATGCATCAGAACAGCCGCTTACATCCACACAGATTGTCAGGTCCGGTGAGGAACTGACGCAGAGTACTGTCCAGGCGGTATTGCGGAAGCTGATGGCTAACGGCATGATAGAGGTACAGGGAGTAACCCATAGCGGCAATGTACTCAGCAGGACATTTGGCGCTACGGAGAAGTCCAAGGAGATCCTGACCCAGAGATTTTTGGATTCCTATAAGGATTACAAGAACATTATCAGCATAAGGATGGCTATTGAGGGTATGCTGGAGATGGAAGAGGATGAGGCGAAACGGGAAGAGGACATCAAGGGGATGGAGAAGATTGTGGCTGAAGTAAAGGCGGGATTGAAGAAGAAGTAAAATATATATGCGGCCCACCCAATGACCGATCAATACAGTATCGCAGGAAGGGGAAAATCCGGAAGCTTCGCTTCCGAATCCGGATTGTTACAGAGGCATGGGCAAAGCCCGGGGTATGCGGATAGAGGCAGGGTTTATGGGACATATGGAAACGGCGGGGATTCCCCGCCGTTTTACTATCTGTAAAATCCAGAAATTTCACTAAAGGCCCTGCAAAAACCTGCGTATATTGTTATTACAGGGAGCAGAGCGCCGGGATTGTCTGAATCCACTCCTGGATCATTACCACAGATTCAGGACATATGCTAACGAGCGGTTTGATTTTCCGGTTCCTGCACGCTTTATGCTGCAAAATCGGGCAGCACATGACGTGCAGAAAGAAAATCTAACCGCTCGTGCGTATAGATTGCTTGACATCTCCCTGTATATATGTTATGTTTTAAATAATTTGAAAATCAAAATATTTGAAATTCAAAACGAATCGGTAAAGCAAAGGAGAATGGGTATGAACATAAGGATTATTACGGATTCCGGGGCGGATATCCCGCAGGGGTTTCGGGAGGATCTGACAATCCTCCCGATGCATGTGTATTTTGGGGAAAAGGAATTTCTGGACGGGGTGAACCTGACCCACCAGCAGTTTTACGAGCTGCTGATCGAGTCGGAGGAATTGCCCAAGACCAGCCAGATTCCGCCCTATGAGTTTGAGCAGGTCTATGAGCGGTCGGTGGCAGCGGGGGAGCAGGTGGTGGTAATTACCATATCCAGCAAGCTCTCCGGCACTTACCAGAGCGCATGTGTGGCGGCGGAGGACTATGAGGGAAGGGTGTATGTGGTGGATAGCTTAAATGCCACGCTGGGAGAGAGGTGCCTGGTGGATTTTGCCCTGCGGTTAAAGGATCAGGGGAAAACGGCGGAGGAAATTGTGGCGGAGCTTAAACAGGCCCGGAAAAGAATCCGCCTGCTGGCTCTGCTGGATACGCTGGAATACCTGAAAAAGGGAGGCCGGATTTCCAAATCTGTGGCAATGGTGGGCGGCATGCTGTCCATCAAGCCGGTGGTGTCCGTGGTGGACGGCGAGGTAGTCATGGTGGGGAAGGCCCGGGGCTCCCGCAACGGAAATAACCTGTTGGTGCAGGAGATCCGGAAGGCCGGAGGCGTGGATTACACGATGCCCTATTATCTGGGTTACACCGGCCTGGATGATCATATGCTGCAAAAATATGTGGAAGACAGCCGGGCGCTGTGGGAGGGCCATGTGAAACAGCTGGACACCACTTCTGTGGGTGGCACCATAGGGACCCATATCGGCCCCGGGGCCATAGGAGTGTTTTTCTTCGCGGCCAATAATGAATAACGGGAAAAGGCAGGAAAGCACATGAGCGTTCCTGCCTTGCCTATTATTTTACATATTTATCCAGAGTTGCCTGTACTGCTCCCACACCTGCGGACAGTTCGGCAAAGTAGCCTTTGACCAGGTCTGCCATGTGGATGGCTGTCAGGTCCACGCCGAAGATTTTCTCGTTGGACAGCAGAGGGTCTAAGCGGGACAGATCCTTGGGGGCATCGTCCAGCCGATAGTCCTTCACATAAGCCGTGGCAGCTTCCAACAAAGGATCGCTGCTGGGAGTAAAGGCATTGCCTTTATCATCCACCGCCATCAGATAGCGCAGCCAGCCCGCATACACCAGAGGAATCAGCTTTAAATCCGCCACATCCAGATCCGGGCGCTTCAGGTAAGCCTTGATGGTTTCGCCAAAGCGGATGGCCAGCTTCTGGGAGGTGTCGGTGGCAATGCGTTGAGGGGCATCGGGCATGAAAGGATTGGGGATACGGACATTGACCACGGTGTCAATGAACTCCCTGGGATCCAGAATGCCGGGATCTACCACCACAGGCAGCCCCTCCCGATAGCCGATGATCTCCACAAAGCGCTTCAGCAGCGGGTTTTTCATCTCCTCGGACACCAGGGTATAGCCCAGCAGGCAGCCGTAGATGGCCAGGGTGGTGTGCAGCGGATTTAAACAGGTACAAACCTTCATTTTCTCCACCTTGTCCACGGTCTCCCGCCGGGTGAAGATTACGCCGCCCTTTTCCAGTGCGGGACGTCCGTTGGGAAAATGATCCTCAATCACCAGGTACTCGCATTCTTCCGCATTGACAAAGGGGGCCACATAGGTATTCTTGCCGGTAACGGCGGCGTCCAGCCCCTGGATGCCGTCCTGGTTTAGCAGGGCTTCCACCTTGGCATCGGGTCTGGGGGTGATCTTGTCGATCATGGACCAGGGATAGGACACGGTCTGGGGATCTCTCACATAGGCGGCAAATCCCGCCTCCGCCAGTCCGTTTTCACACCAGGCGTCGGCAAAGGCCCACACAGCGGCGGCCAGCTTGTCCCCATTGTGGGAGCAGTTGTCCATGCTGACCATGGCGATGGGCCTTCTGCCGCTGACATAGCGGTGGTAGAGCAGAGACACCACCTTGCCCAGGTAGCTGTCAGGAGCCGGGATGCCGTCAGTCCCCGGGCCGTTCTCAAAGTCCGCCGCGATGGCGGGCAGTATATTGCCCCTGGCATCTGTCAGGGCGTAGCCCTTCTCCGTGATGGTGAAGCTGGCCATCTGCAGGGAGGGGGCGGCAAAAATCTGTTTTAGCCGATCGTACTGGGCCTTGTTGGCGCTGTCCAGTATCAGGGCTTCGGTGATGCTGCCCACGATGGTCTTCTCCACTGTGTTGTCCGCTTTCAGGGTGGCTAAGATGGACAGGCTGTCATGAGGCCAGTACATTTTCTCGATGATCTCGTAGTCAAAGCCCTCCACGGCGATCAGCCCGGTGTCTGCCGCGCCCTGGTTTAACAGATTCTGAAGTACGTTGCATTGGAAGGCCCGGAAGATATTGCCTGCCCCGAAGTGAATCCAGGCGGGAGCGGCATCCGTGGCGGCCTTTACCCTGTCGTAATCAAATTCCGGGAGACGGTAGCCGGCCTGGAGGAAGGCTTCCCGCTGCTCCTGTATGCTCTTTCTTGTCAGTTCCATTTTCTACCTCTCTTATATATTTATACTTTAGGCGATTGCGAAACTTCCTTTCAGGCTACAGGGATTGGGCAATATATACAAAATAAGGGCGACTTGCCACTGCATGAAGCAAATTTGTGGAACAAATTTGCTTCCAAGCCCGTTTTTGTATATATTGACCAGCCATGTCACTTCCGGGGAACATTTCACAACTGCCCAATATTTATACTAACCTCCATGTGACAGCTGCGCTGCGACCCAAATCAGGATGAAAAATATCGTATTTCACCGCCCTGTCGGCGTTTTTCTATTTTCTGTGCTGCTTCTCAATCGCTTCCCACAGCCCGTTCAGGTAAGCGGCCCCCAGCGCCCTGTCGTACAGGCCGTAGCCGGGCATGGCGACCTCGTCCCAGATCATGCGTCCGTGGTCGGGGCGGATGGGGCCTGTAAAGCCGATGTCGTACAGGGCCAGCATGATCTCGTACATGTCGAAGGTGCCGTCGCTGGATAAGTGGGCTGATTCCTCGAAATCCGTGGGGGAGTTGAATTTCAGGTTGCGCACATGGGCAAAGTGGATGCGGCCCTTCAGGGAGCGGATCATATCAGGCAGGTCGTTCTCCAGGTTGGTGCCGTAGGAGCCGGAGCAGAAGGTCACGCCGTTGTGAGGGTTGTCCACCATCTGCATCATCCGCAGAATGTTGGTCTTGTTGATGATAATGCGTGGCAGGCCGAACACGCTCCAGGCAGGGTCGTCCGGATGGATGGCCATGTTGATGCCGTATTTGTCACAGGTGGGCATGATGCGCTCCAGAAAGTATTTCAGGTTGGCAAAAAGCTTCTCGTCGTCCACATCCCTGTACATCTCGAACAGATCCTTGATCCGGGCCATGCGCTCCGGCTCCCAGCCGGGCATCACGGTACCGTTGGTATCTCCCGCGATGGACTCAAACATTTTTTCAGGGTCCAGGGCATCCACCGCCTCCTGGGTGTAGGCCAGCACCGTGGAGCCGTCGGGGCGCATCCGGGCCAGTTCCGTCCGGGTCCAGTCAAAAACGGGCATGAAATTGTAGCACACCATATGGATGCCTGCCTGTCCCAGCCTCTCCAGCGTGGTAATATAATTGTCGATATACCGTTCACGATCCGGCGTGCCCACCTTGATGGCGTCGTGGATGTTCACGCTCTCGATGCCTGCCAGTGCAAGGCCCGCATCCTCGATTTCCTTTTTCAGGGCCAGGATGTCCTCCGTCTCCCAGGCTTCTCCGGGAGCCGTGCCGTACAGGGTGGAGATTACTCCGGTCACACCGGGGATCTGGCGGATCTGCTTCAGTGTTACCGTGTCGTACTTGCTGCCATACCAGCGCAATGTCATCTGCATAAATATGCCCTCCTGCTTTTTATTTTCTTTACAAATATTATAGAATAATAAGAAATGCAGGAAAAGCCTATTAGTTGCTTGAAAAAGTGTAAAAATTGCTCTATTATTAAAGGGTATCCCGGAATTTGTGGGCTGCCTGAACGGGAGAGGAGGAACCGGCATGCAGGAAATCAAACGGCATCAATTGGAAGCCACGGACGAGCGGCAGTATATGATCAGGGAGGGCTATGAGGTCTATGAAAAGCTGGGAGCGCCCCTGGGGGCCCTCGCCTTTCACTACCACAGCTTTTACGAGATAATCTATGTGTTGGAGGGAGAGTATTCCTCCATGCTGGAGAATCAGACATATCATATGAAAAAGGGGGATTTTCTGCTCATTGACTGCAATGTAATGCACAAGTATCACTTTATTGAAAAGAAGCATGACTCCTCCCGGCGCATCATACTATGGGTGACCAGGGAGATGCTGCAAAACCTGTCCGGGGAGGGGCCGGATTTGAGCGCCTGTTTTCGAAGCCCGGGTTCCTGCGCTTATCATTTCCCCGTTTATTATGAAGAGATGCTGAGAGGATATCTGCTGAAGCTGGTGATGGCAAAGCTGCCGGATGTGCCCTCCCCGGAGGTCAGGCAGGTGCTGGACCGGGGGTATCTGACCCTGTTTTTCGGCTATCTGAATGCGCTGTGCCTGCGCCGGGAGTACGGCTTTTCCCGGGAAGACATGGTGTTCCATCCCATGGTGGAACAGGTGGCGGACTATATTGACCGCCATATTTCCGCAGGGATTTCCGTGGAGGAGCTGGCGGATCATGTGCATATGAGCAAATACCATTTCCTGCGCAAATTTAAAGAACAGACGGGGGTGACGGCGCACAATTTCGTGCTGAACAAGCGTCTGATCCATGCCAGCGAGGAACTGCTGCAGGGCAGGAGTCTCACCGAGGCATGGCAGAACGCAGGATTTGCGGATTATTCCTCCTTCCTGCGGAATTTCAAGAAAGCTTTTGGCGTCTCCCCCGGGAGATATCGGGAGCAGATACCACAGTCACTGGTTCTTTAAAAAGTATATGGACATTTCAAATAGAATATTGTAAAATATAGGCGGTACTATATCAGATGAATATTACAGACCGGCGGGTCTTAAGGAGTTATACGGACACTGCTAAGATTTTCCGATTCCCCCACGGCACAGGTGTGCCGCGCAGGGAAATCCATTTAGTCGTAAGTAATAGAAGGAGAGGGCCATATGACGACGAAGGAATGCTATGAATTGATGGGGGCGGACTATGAGGATGTACTGGGACGTCTGATGATGGAGAAGCTGGTCAAAAAGTTCCTGTACAAGTTCGCGGATGCCAGGGACATGGAAGAATTGAAGTCTTCCCTGGCTTCGAAGGATTATGACACAGCTTTCCGCATGGCGCATAACTTAAAGGGTGTGTGTGCCAATCTGAGCATCACCAGGCTTGGGGCGTCCAGTTCCGAATTGTGTGAGGAACTCAGGGGCGGCAGCTATACCGACAGGATCGAGCCCCTGCTGGCGGCTGTCCTGGAG
>CAMWSA010000164.1 GCA_947176785.1 uncultured Lachnospiraceae bacterium | reverse complement strand
GCTGTGGGAGGAGATAAAAGAATATCTTGCGGAGATGGAGGAGGCACTGGGCGATATCCCCTTTGACGACTTCGCCTTTCTGAAAAAGGAACTGCTGGAGGACCCACAGAAAGAGCAGACATTCCAGAGCCATGCCAGGCTGCTTGCAGAGTATGTCAGGCGTGTGGAAAAGGGCAGAGAGGTGCTTTTCGAGGAAAAAAACTGTCAGGAGAGTTATGACAGGAAATTGCAGGAGATGGACGGCCTGCGGGGGGAGCAGGAGCAGAAAGAGAGGGAACTGCGCCAGTATGAAACGCTGCTCCAGGAGACTAAGGACGAGTGGATTGAACAATTCTATCAATGGGAGCAGAACAATCGGCAGCTGCATCTGCCGGAGGATGTGAAACAGCGCACCGCGCAGGAAATGGAAAAGTATGTCTATGGGACGGATTTCAATGGGATTCGTAACCTGGGGAGGGATGCGTTCGATGCCCGGGAGCGGCAGCTGCGGGATGAAATATATGAGGCAGAGCAGCAGAAAAGGCTTCTGTCAGAGCAGCAGCAACAGATCAGCCGGGAACTTTCGGAGTGGAAGGGCAAAAAGGAGCCGGAGCCGGACTGCGGCGATGCCGTGCGGCGAAACCGGCAGCTGCTGACGGAAAAGGGAATTCCCTATCAACAGTTCTACAAGATGGTTGATTTTGGCGAGCATATGGAGGAGGGCCAGGCATCCCGGCTGGAGGAGGCATTGCTCTCCATGGGAGTGCTTGACGCCCTGATTGTCCCTGCCGAATACCGGGAGACCGTGCTGGCGCTGGACAAGGGCGTCTGCGACCGCTATATTTTCAGCGATGTAACCCGTGTGAAGCGGAACCTGCTGGAACTTTTGGATGTGGACAACGGGGAAAACGATATTTTGAAATACCAGAGCGTTTCCCATATCCTGTCATCCATAGGCATGTATGGAAAGGGCGTGCCGGAAAGCGGCCAGGGGGCCGCAGGAGAGAGCGGAAGCACCTGGGTAAGCGGGGAGGGAAATTACAGGATCGGCGTTCTGGAAGGAACCGTCACAGGAGAATATCAGGCATGCTACATAGGCGTCAAGGCCCGTGAAAGATTCCGGCAGGATAAGCTTGCCCAGCTGGAGCAGGAGGAGCGGCGGCTGCTGGAGCAGTTGGCGGAATGTGAGAAGGGCCTGGAGGAACTGGCGGAACAGAATAAGCTGTTAAAACAGGAATGGGACGCATATCCGGCGGAAACCGATCTGAAGGCGGCTGCAAGGGAGTATGCGGATAAAAGTTATGATCTGGAACAGATAAACAACCATATTATGCTGCTTAGAGAGCAGCTGCAGCAGGCCAAAGAGGAATTGGACCAGGTGCAGATCAGGGTCCGGGAAATCTGTACCAAATGTTACCTTACGGCAAGGCTGGATGTCTTTGCGGATGCGCTGGAGTCTCTGGGAAAATACAGGGAATTCCTGACAGAGGCCCAGGTTCTCCACGGAGAATACAGGAATGGGATCGCTATCATAAACAGCCTCGAGGACAGCCTGGAAGAGACCGGCCAGGATCTGGACACGATCCGCTACGAGTTGGGCGGGATATCCCGGAAAAAGAATGACCTGGAGGCTTCCCTTGCCTCCGTGCGAAGCCAACTGGAGCTGACCGATTATGAGAAAATCAGAGAGCGGCTGGATTATTGCCTGGCCAGGCTGGAGGTGCTGCCCGGGCTGCGGGAGGACTCCAGGAGCCGACAGGCCCAGCTGCAGGAGAAGCAGGGGCAGCTGGTACGGGAGCTGGAACAGCAGGGGGAGAGCCAGCAGAGAAATCTTCTGCGGTATAAGCGCTTCGAGCGGGGATTTCGGGAGGAATACCAGCTGGGATATGTGGAGTGCCTGTTTGTGATAAACGAGGATATGGAGGATCAGGCTGCAAAGGTATGTGCCATGCTGGCAGGAAAGTTTGGGGCTAAGGCTCCGAATACCGAAAAGCGCCCTGCCCCAGACGCAGCCGGGTCAGAGCCCGGTTACGCAGGAGGAAAATACGGCGGCAGGAAACAATCGGATCTGCTTGGCAGCCTGCAGGAAACTTATCATGAAAACCGGGCATATCTGGTGGACTTCCAACTCACCCTGCAGCCGCTTTTTGAGGAGGAAGAAGAGGAAGAGGCGTTTGAGGTCTCCATGCGAAGAATCGACATTGTGGGAAAATATCGGGGAGTAAATGTCAAATTCAAAGAACTGCTGGAGAAGCTGCGGGAGGATGCCGAGGTTCAAAAGCGTCTGCTCAGCGATAAGGAGAGGGAATTATTTGAGGACATCCTGGCTAACACCATCAGCAAGAAGATCCGTGCCAAGATCCACTCCAGCAAGCGGTGGGTGAACAACATGAACCTCCTTATGGATTCCATGCATACCTCCAGCGGCCTGAAACTCAGTCTGAGCTGGAAGAATAAGCAGGCCCAGAAAGAGGAACAGTTAGACACCAGGGAACTGGTGGAACTGTTGTCCAAGGACGCTGAAATCATGCGCGATGAAGAGGTGGAGAAGCTATCCCTGCATTTCAGATCCAAGATTGCCGAGGCCAGAAGGTTCACGGCGGAGGGGAATTCTGTGCAGTCCTTTCACGGCATCATGCGGGAGGTGCTGGATTACCGCAAATGGTTTGAATTTACACTGGAATGCCAGAAGACAGGGGAGAGGAAGAAGGATCTGACGGACCGGGTATTCTTTACCTTCAGCGGCGGCGAGAAGGCCATGTCCATGTATGTGCCTCTTTTCTCGGCGGTGGTTGCAAAATATGCAGGTGCCAGAGAGGACGCCCCCAGGCTGATCTCCCTGGATGAGGCATTTGCGGGGGTGGATGAGACAAATATCCGCGATATGTTCAGGCTGATGGTGGAGTGCAGGTTTAATTTTATGATCAATTCCCAGGTGCTGTGGGGAGATTATGACACGGTTCCGGGGCTGGCCATCTATCAGCTGCTGCGGCCGGAAAACGCAAAGTTTGTGACGGTGATTCAATATATCTGGAACGGCCGGGAACGAATATTGGCAGGCGGGGAGTCGGAGGGCGGAAGTCCGGAAGCTGCAAACCCGGGGACGTAATAAGGGATATCGCAGGCACAGCAGGAGGCTTTGCATAAGTAATACGGTATGGAAGCGTATAGCACTTTTTTGCAATAACGCAGGCAAAGCCAGGGATATGCAGGCAGAGGTAAGTATGGATGAGCAAAACCAGTTAGTAGAGTGTATTCAGTATTTCAGGCAGCGGAAAATATACGACAGGTTGTTTGGAATGGTGGCGGACAAATATCGAAGCCTTGGATATTTTGGCGGCACAGTGCAGCTTTCAGGGTTAAGCCTGGAGGATTGCCGCCAGCTGGGGGGATTTTTCCAGAAGGATTATGAGGGGCAGAAAACTGTCAGGATCTCGGCGGCGGCAATGGAAAAGGCTCTGGCGGGCAGCCGCTTTGCGGGGCTTCGGTGGGAAGATATACTGGTGCGTTATTTCGGCGAGGAACTGGTGGGCCGGAAGGAGCGGAAACAACAGGAGAATGCAGAGAGAGAGCATTTTTTTGCGGAGATCATCGAGACAGCTTCGGAAAGCCCGGGCTGTCTGTGGATAGGACAGGTCCTGCGGGAAAAGGGGGAAGGGTATCTGCTGCTGACGAAGCACTATCGCGAGCAGCCGGAAAAGTTAAGGGGGAGCCTGCTGCTTTTCTTACAGGCGATTCCCCGACTGCCGGTCCTGGCGGCTGGGAGAGAAATGCTTTCCCATGAACTACTTGCGGTGTTTGCGGCGGAAACCACGGGAGATCCCCATTTTTTTGATACGGGAAACCTGGGAGAACATCTGCTGATTGATTTTTTGAAATCCTATTTCGGGGAATCAGGGGCGGATCTCAGGGCGGAGGAAAAGGCCGCCCTCCTCTATAGAGCAGGACTTCTCAAGGATGAACTTTCCAATCATGTGCTTGTCTACGGGATCAGCGGCGTAAAAAGGGATGGCAGGCCACATAAGGGCATCCTGGGGTATCTGGAGCAGAGAGAGCCGTTGCACCTGACGCTTATGACTTTGGGAAAGCTGGCACAGGTGAGTCCCCGGACGGAAAAATGCGTATATATTGTGGAAAATCCGGCGGTTTTTGCGATGCTGACGAAAGCCTGGCCGGATGCCGCTATCGTGTGCGGCAACGGGCAGATTCGACTGGCAACACTGGTTCTGTTGGATCTTTTCGGCAAAGATACAGAATTTTTGTATGCGGGGGATTTTGACCCGGAGGGCCTGCTGATCGCCCAGAAGCTGAAGGAGCGCTACGGGGAAAGGCTGTGCTTCTGGCAATACCGCAGGGAATTCTATGAGAAATACTGCTCCGATGTGGAGATCAGCGGTAAGAGCTTAAAAAAGCTGAACCGCATTTACCGGGAGGAACTGCAGGAGATCAGGCAGGCCATGGAACAGCATAAGAAAGCCACCTATCAGGAGGCGATGATGGGGGAGTATCTTGCGGATGGATGGGGTTTTGGGGCGAATTGAGTGACAGGGAGTTTCTATTCCCGGCGCAGACCTTTCCAAACAGGATTTAAGCCCTTCTTCAATCCAAAATGCCAATCTCAACAATGTCAGGCTGGATGATGCGGATTGCTCTTGTTGCGATTTCACCGGAAGCCGGCTGGAAGAGACAAAGAGAGTGGAAGCAGTAGGACAGTGTGAAAAGGGGGTTCGTGTGATATATACTGCGCTCCAATTCGCACCGGACATGTGCCACTGGCACATAGCGCCGTCATTCTGCGTAACCCAGTACGCCGCATTCCGCCGCCTTGCGCCTGAAGATTTGTTCTGCACCAATTGGCAAGCTATTTATCTACAGTTCCTGATGAACGTTTTGATTTTCCAAGTTCTGCACGGTACAGGCCGTATAATCAAACAACCTCTGCCGTGCAGAAGGGAAATGGAAATTGTTGGCGGAGATCACTGCCATAGGGGGCAAAAGGCAGTGCTATTCCATCCAATTGATCACATATTCTACAATCTGATCCAGATATTCAAAGTGAAGGTAATGACTGCCCTCCAGACGGATCACTTCTCCTCTGCCGTTCGCAGGCAGCACGTCGTAGTGCAGCTGTTCCCAGGTGGACATAAGTTCGCAGTTGCTGCCGGACACAAACGAAAGGACTGCCACCTGATCAGGGAAGCGCATGCCCCTGGCAGTCTCCACGTTGGCATCCAAAAATTTCATCTCATTCATAACCGTCTTGTTATAGGCATTATCCAGAGATAAAATGCGAAAAACCTCCAGTTCCTTATCCGTATATGGGTAGGTGGTATCTGCATAAATTGCGTTTCGGGGATCGCCTGCGGACAGCAGGCGGGTAAGCCCCACACCGTTCATCGCTTTCGCCAGATATCCGGACAGCTGGTTGATGGCCGTAATACTGATGGGGAACGGCTGCTCATCGTTCATGCCGGGAACGGAAGGGTCTATGCCGATGAAGCCCTTCACCTCATCGGGATACTGATTGGCCCAATAGAGGGAATACAGTCCCCCGATGGAATGGGCCATCAGGTAATATTCTTCATATCCCAGAGTCTCCACACAGGCGTGAAGCTCGTTTACGATATTTTCGATGGTGCGGTCCTGGTCTGTCCCGTCGGACAGGCCATAGCCAAAGGGCTCCACGGTCACTACGCAGTAGTTTTGGGAAAGGGCATCGGCGAGAGGTTCCAGTTCCAGTACGGGGGATGCGCATGACAATCCCGACAACAGGATAATGACCGGCTGCTTGGTATCCCCCTTCACATCCACTCTCATACTTTTTCCATCCACCGAAACCTCCTGCCCGTAGGCGTCCTGAAGTTTTGATTTTGCCGCAAGCCTGCATATGGCATTGACGATAATCCCGATTATGATGACCGCCACCAGCACAATTAGCAGCCACTTTAGTATTTTCCTTATTTTTCGCCACATGTTGAATTCCTCCTTTGAATTTGCAATGGTATATTGTCTTGTGTGCGCCACATTGTTATTGTGGCATGCCGTGACTGATTTATTATAGTGCGTGCGCCTTGAACTTGCAAGAGTATTTTAAGGAATCCATATTATAATGTATATTGAATGGGGGATTTGAGACAGCTACAATATGAATGCCGGATTGTACTGCGGCTGGGGAAAATATGAGGGACACCGTTTCAGCAAGGGACTGGCCGGTCAATATCCCTGGGAAGTTGCGGAGATGTATTGGCAGGAGGTGGATTTCTTTGTACAACTGGGGCAAGCGAAGAATTATAAGTGTGCAGTCAGTGTGCTGAAGTCAGTGCGGAGTATATAAGGGAACGACAAAAGAGATTTTTGTGGATCGCCGGGAGTATATAGGACTGATTTGGGAACAGATTGAACAGGCATATCAATTTGTTCTGCGGAATATTCACATGGGCGCAACCTTTGAAGGTATCTATCAACAGGATGTTTATGAGATTCCGCCGGATGCCATTCGTAAACTGATTATCAAGCTGCGGTACACCGTAGCTATCTGGATCACGAAGGAAAGCAACAGGCAGAAATAACGGCAAAAGATATCCGTCTTAAAAACGCAGAACTTATCGTATCTTCTCCGTACACAAGAGCATTGCAGACGGCTCAGATTATTTCACGAGAAACAGGGTTACGAGTTGAAGTTGAAATTGATCTGCATGAATGGATACCAGATGAGAACAATCAGTATGAAACATCTGAAGAAAGCTTTGCATTTGCCAGGGAATTTACGGAATTTAGAGGTGAGTATCCGCCAGGTAAAAAATGCAAATGGGAATCGCTTAGCCATATGCGTGAAAGAATGATACGGGTAGCAGATAAATATTCAGATTATGACAAGGTCATTTTAGTTGGTCACGGGATGGTTTTCAGGTGCTTAACATACATTGAAAAAATGAATCCTGCTGAAATAATTGAGTGTACCTATCAGAAAGGACAGGCAGAATGTGAATATTCATTCACATAAAGGTTTACTTCCCCTGTGGCCGTCTGTATGGCAATTTGTGCCATTGTTTGGGAAAAGTGGATAATCAGACCGCCTGACATACCTTCTGCCCTGTTTGGGGCAAATTGACGAGTCACCCAGACCCTGCTGGCAGGGAGTGCAAGGCGACCAAAACAGGGGGGACCGGATAGATGGCAGGGAAAAAAATATGCCGCCAACAGATATATGTTTGTTCCCAATTAGGTGGCAGGAGAATTAAAACGCTAGAAAAAGAGGGGAATTTCTGGGTGGCTGAGAACTTATGGACAGAAAAAGCAGCATGAAGAGATTCCTAAACGACATGAAAAACATCTTGACATAGATTCTGATTTTCGGTATATATTAAATAGACATAAGCGGTGAGTCCTACCGAGAGTGGAATCAATTCGAGGCTGCGTTACGGCGCAGCCTTCGTTGTTGAGATGCGTTACATAGGCGCCTATCTAAAAACTTTGCCGCATGGCTTTTTACAAGCTGTTTTGTAGTAGTTTGCCGGATTGTAAAGTTCTTTCATTATTATTTGTGCTGTCGAGGGCGGCGGAATGGAGATTTTTATGAAGAATTGTGTACCTAATAATTTTAAACTGTAAATATACATTCCTGATTCGTGAAAAACATATTTTATGGTGATAAATATGAAAAATCCAGAGGTTGAAAAGAAACTTATACATTGCATAAAGAATAACAATAGCAACCATAGCTTGTATTGGTATCCGCTTGTTAAGATTGGGAGTTCTCTTTGCACAGCAGCATATGATATCACCCGGATATATCAAGATGATCAAATTATTTTTCTGGAGAATATCGTTAAAACGTGCAATATTGTGTATGTAATCATGTTCCAAATGGATCATAGAGAATATTTTGAGAACGAAAGTATTGTCCGATTATTATATGAGCGGGATGAAGACGGCTATGTTTTTCAATGGTATGCTGAGACTTTTATTTTTGATCAATCTGAGGAATGGCTTATATATTTGTCGCATGAACATACAATTACATTTACCGGTGAAAAAATTGTAACTGCGGCAAAGCGAATTATTCCTTCATATTATTTGATTGCATGAAACCTAAGAAATGTATATG
>CAMWSA010000163.1 GCA_947176785.1 uncultured Lachnospiraceae bacterium | reverse complement strand
CGACCACCGATATCTACACAAGGCTATTCGTCGGCAGCGTCAGATGGGGATAAGAGACAGGGGTTATACTTATGAAGACATTGGGCGTACTCGGGGGGCTGGGCCCCATGGCATCGGCGTATTTTTTACAATTGATCGTCCAGATGAGCGATGCGGCCACGGACCAGGAACACATGGAGGTCATTTTGCACAGCAAGCCCCAGATACCGGATCGCACCCGGTATATCCTGGGACAGAGCGGGGACAATCCTTTGCCCCAGATGGCGGAGGCGGGGCGGGGGCTTGTCGCCCAGGGGGCGGATATGCTTGCCATTCCCTGTATCACGGCCCACTATTTTCAGGAGCGGCTGGAGGCGGAGGTGGGTGTGCCGATCCTCCATGCGATAGAGGAGACCGCGCTTTATCTGGAGCAGGCGGGGATCACCCGTGTGGGTATCCTGGCTACGGACGGGACTTTAGCCAGCGGACTGTTCCAGACCTGCCTGGCAGAGTATAAAATAGGCTGTATTGCGCCAAAGGAAGAGGAGCAGAGGACAGTGATGCATCTGATTTACGATAATGTGAAGGCCGGAAGGCCAGTGGAATTTCCGCTGTTTGAGGCAGTGTCAGAGCGGCTTTTTGCCCGGGGGGCACAGGTCATCCTGCTGGCCTGTACGGAATTGTCCCTGATCAAGAGGGATTATGTGCTGGGAACAGGTTTTCTGGATGTGCTGGAGGTGCTGGCCCGGAAAGCGGTTCTCTGCTGCGGCTGCCTGAAAAAAGAATATGAGGCTGTGATAACATAGGCGCACAGCATTGCAGGAGAGGGGGAATCGCAAGCCCGGCTTGCGATATGCCGGAGCAAGGTAGGTTTGGAAGCGGAACTTCCAAATACAGATTAACACAATAACACAGGCATGGCCTGCGTTATGCAGACAGAGGTTATTATGCAGAATCATGTTTTGGATTATATGGATCAGATCGTGGCGGTAAAGCCGGATAAAATTGCATTTGCCAATGACAAGGAGGCCCTGACCTTTGCCCAGGTCTACGGCCAGAGCCGGGCCGTGGGCACGTTCCTGCACAGCCAGGGGGTCTACAAAAAGCCCGTGGTGGTTTTTATGAATAAGCATCCCAGGGAGATTGCGGCTTTCTTTGGGGTGATTGCGGCGGGAGATTTCTATGTGCCCATTGACGAGGAGATGCCTGCCAGCCGGATTCAGCTTATACTGGAAAACGTGCAGGCAGAGGTGCTGATCTGCGACGCCGGGACCCGTGAGGCGACAGAGAAATTTGATTACCACGGGAAAGTGGTTCTCTATGATGATATCTGCCTGACGACTGTGGATGACGATGCGCTCTGGGATATCCGCAGCCGGGCCATTGACACGGACCCCATCTATATAGTGTTTACCTCCGGCTCCACAGGGGTGCCCAAGGGGGTGGCGGCCTGCCACCGTTCCGTCATCGACTATATTGAACAGCTGTCGGAGGTGCTGGAGTTTGACGGGGACACGGTGTTTGGCAACCAGACGCCGCTGTATTTTGACGCCTGCCTGAAAGAACTGTATCCCACGCTGAAGTTCGGCGCTACCACCTATCTGATCCCCAGGGAGTTGTTCCTGTTTCCCGTTAAGCTGGTGGAGTTTTTAAACGACCATGGAATCAATACCCTGTGCTGGGTGGTGTCGGCCCTGACCATGATCTCCGCCTTCGGCACGTTCCGGACAGTGGTGCCAAAGCATCTGCGGACCGTGGCTTTCGGCAGTGAGGTTTTCCCCATAAAGCAGTTCGCGGCCTGGAGGGCCGTGCTGCCCCAGGCCAGGTTCGTGAATCTCTATGGCCCCACGGAGGGAACCGGTATGTGCTGCTATTACAGGGTGGATAGAGACTTTGCGCCGGGAGAGGCAATCCCCATTGGCCGCCCTTTCCGGAACACCGAGATTATCCTGCTGAACGAGAAAAACGAGCGGGCGGGGCAGGGGGAAACCGGGGAGATCTGTATCCGGGGCACTTCCCTGACTTTGGGGTACTACAACAATTTTGAAAAGACGAAGGAAGTGTTTGTGCAGAACCCGCTGAACACCGCCTATCCGGAACTGATCTACCGGACCGGGGACCTGGGGCGCTACAATGAGCGGGGGGAGTTGATGTTTGTCTCCCGCAAGGACTACCAGATCAAGCATATGGGGCATCGGATTGAACTGGGAGAGATAGAGGCCAATGCCAATATGGTGGAGGGGCTCAGGCTTTCGGGCTGTATCTATGATGACATAAAGGGGAAGATTGTGCTGTATTATGTGGGGAACGTGGAGGAAAAGGACCTGGCGGCGGCGCTGCGGGAAAAGCTGCCCCGGTACATGGTTCCCAACCGCATGGTGCGGCTGGAGCAGATGCCCCTCACGGCCAACGGTAAGATTGACCGCGTGAACTTAAAGCAAAGTTACCAGGGCGGAGGCGGAACATTAAAATAGAAAGCGAGGAAGTAAAAATGGAAGACCTGTTGGAGATTTTGAGAGATTTGCACCCGGAGGTGGATTTTGAGACCTGTGACACCCTGATCGACGATAAGATCCTGGACTCCTTTGATATCGTGTCCATCATTGCGGAAATCAACGACTGCTTTGACGTGACGATCACGGCGGAGAAAATCACGCCCCAGAACTTTAATTCCGCAGAGGCGCTGTATGCCCTGATCCAGGAACTGGAAGACGAGGAATAACCGGCCATGCTTTTTACATCCTATGCGTTTTTGGGCTTTATGGCAATCCTGTTTTTGCTGTACTATCTGATTCCCGGACGTTTTCAGTGGGAACTGCTTCTGGCGGCCTCCTATCTGTTCTATTTTATAGCCGGCCCCTCCTGGCTGCTGTACATCCTGGCCACCACGGTGACCACCTATTATGCTGCCCGCCGGATCGAAAAGACCGGGCAGCAGCAGAAAGCCTACATAAAAGTCCACAGGGAACAACTCTCCAAGGAGGAGAAAAAGGCTTATAAGGATAAGATGAAGACCAGGCAGTGGAGATGGCTGCTGGCCTGTCTTTTTTTGAACCTGGGCATTCTGGCGGTGGTGAAATACACCAATTTTGCCATCTCCAACGTAAATGGACTGCTGCGGGCAGTGGGCAGTGCCAGGCAGTTCGGGTTCTGGGACATTGCGCTGCCCATGGGCATCTCCTTTTACACGTTCCAGGCCCTGGGATATCTGATTGACGTATACAGGGGCACGGTGGAGGCGGAGAAAAATCTCTTTAAGCTGGCGCTGTTCGTATCCTTTTTCCCCCAGTTGATACAGGGGCCCATCAGCCGCTTCGGCGACCTGGCCCAGAGCCTGTATGCGGAGCATGTATTTGACGCCGAAAAGTTCTGCTATGGGCTGGAGAGGATTCTGTGGGGCTATTTTAAAAAGCTGGTGATTGCGGATCGGATTCTGACGGGGGTCAATGCCATCATCCGGGACACGGGAACCTACAGGGGTGCCTATGTGTTTGTGGGAATGATGTTCTACGCCCTGGAGCTGTATGCGGATTTCACCGGGGGTATTGATATCACCATAGGCATTGCCCAGGCCCTGGGAATCGGGGTGAAGGAGAATTTCCGCCGGCCCTATTTCTCCAAGTCTGTCAAGGAGTACTGGCGCAGGTGGCATATCACCATGGGTACCTGGTTTACGGACTATATCTTTTATCCCATCTCCGTCTGCAAACCCATGCTGAAGCTGTCCAAGCTTGCAAGAGCCCGTCTGGGGGAGAATATCGGCAAAAGGATACCGATCTATCTCTCCTCCTTTGCAGTCTGGCTGGCCACCGGCATCTGGCACGGCGCAAGCTGGAATTTTGTGGTGTGGGGGCTGGGCAACTGGGTGGTCCTCATGGCCTCCCAGGAGTTGGAGCCGCTGTATGCCCGCTTACACGGGCGTTTCGACGTGCAGGGCAGGGGCTGGTATAAGCTGTTTCAGGTGCTGCGCACCATCCTGGTGATGAGCTGCCTGCGCACCTTTGACTGTTACCGGGATGTGCCGCTGACTTTCCGGATGTTTGGCACCTTGTTCACGGAACATAACTGGCATATCCTGTGGGATGGTTCCCTGATGGGTATTGGACTCAGCGCTGTGGACTACGGCGTACTGCTGGCAGGGCTGGTTCTGCTGGTGGCGGTGAGCCTGCTGCAGAGAAGCGGCAGCGTCCGGGACAGGATCGCCGCAAAGCCTTATCCGGTGCGGTTCCTTCTCTGGTATGGCCTGTTCCTGGCGGTGTTGCTGGCAGGGGCTTACGGCATTGGGTATGATGCCAGCCAGTTCATTTATAATCAGTTCTGAGACAGGGTTATGGATAAAACAGAAGCGGCAGGCAGAGGTATGTTTGAATGCTGCATGTCCAGATAGCGATTGGCGCGTTACCGCAGGCGCAGCCAGCGGTATGCACAGTAAGGCAAGAGTGAAAATTATACTTTTAATTCTGTTAACAATAGCACGGCACAGCCGTGTTATGCACAGGGAAGAGGAAAGTTTTGAAAAAGGTTTGGAAGTTTATGGGTACGGCGGTTATCGTGCTGGCCAGCCTGTATCTTCTGCAGCGGCTGCTGATGCCAAAATATGCTGCGGATGTGGTGGAGGGTGCGCTGATTGCGGAGTATTATGGAGAAGAAAAAGACCACGATGTGGTATTTATCGGGGACTGCGAGGTTTATGAGAATTTTTCCCCGGCGGTGCTGTGGCAGGACTACGGCATCAACAGCTATATCCGGGGCAGCGCCCAGCAGCTGATCTGGCAGTCCTACTATCTGCTAAAGGACACGCTGCGGTATGAAAAGCCCCAGGTGGTAATCTTTAATGTGCTGGCCATGCAGTACAACGAGCCCCAGCGGGAAGCCTACAACCGAATGACGCTGGAGGGCATGAGATGGTCCCGGGACAAGGCGGACGCCATCCGGGCCTCCATGACGGAGGAGGAGCATTTCCTGGATTATGTTTTTCCCCTGTTGCGCTATCACTCCAGATGGAGCGAGTTGGGAGCGGAGGATGTGGAATACATGTTCCATTCACCCCAAATTTCCCACAATGGCTATTATATGCGGGTGGACGTCAAACCGGCGGAAAATGTGCCGGAGGGCAGGATCCTGGCGGATTACCGTTTCGGGGAAAACGCCTGGGCTTATCTGGACAGGATAACCGCCCTGTGCAGGGAAAACGACATTCGGCTGATCCTGGTGAAAGCCCCCAGCCTCTATCCCTACTGGTATGACCAGTGGGAGGAACAGATCGAGGGCTATGCGGCGGAAAATGATCTGCTGTATATCAATTTTCTGGAACTTGTGGAGGAGACGGGCTTGGATTTTACCACGGACACCTACGATGCTGGATTGCATCTGAATTTGTCCGGTGCAGAAAAGATCACGGGCTATCTGGGGGAAGTGCTGCGGCAGGAGGCGGGTCTTAAAGACCGCAGGGCTGAAGAGCATCTTGCCCGGGTGTGGGACGGCAAGATAGAGGCATACGAACAGGAAAAAGAGCGTCAGTATGCGAATACAGCGTTGGATGACAGCAAGTGACGGAGCTGGTCAAAACGGATAAAAACGGGCTCCGATGTAGTGGAAAGCCGCCCTTATTTTGTCTGTTTTGACCAGCCCCTGTATTAAAAGGGCAAAAATTTATAGCAGGAGGAGACATATATGTGTAAGAAGACAGCGGCAATCATATTGACGGCCGGCCTGTTGGCGCTGACCGGATGCGGGGACAGCGAAAAGGTGATTGACGGGAATATTGAGAATGTGACTACCGGCAGCCGTTCGGAGGAACCCACAGGGGAGATGGAGAGTTCCCAGGCCCCGGAGCAGCAGGCGGAGACAGCCGTATCCAAAGGGTATGTATTTGAGGCAGGCGCTGTGACAGTGGGGGTGGATGCGGATATGGCTCCTGTTTTGCAGGCCCTGGGCGATCCGGCATCGTACTTTGAGGCCGCCAGCTGTGCCTTTGAGGGGCTGGACAAGATTTATACCTACAGCAGCTTTGAGATTGACACGTATCCCCAGCAGGACCGGGACCTGGTGTCAGCGATAATC
This sequence comes from uncultured Lachnospiraceae bacterium, assembly GCA_947176785.1. Classification (GTDB taxonomy): domain Bacteria; phylum Bacillota; class Clostridia; order Lachnospirales; family Lachnospiraceae; genus Acetatifactor. Next base: position 2,064 of record CAMWSA010000163.1, on the reverse strand, counting down.
CTGAAGGACGATTCCGTAACCACTGCCGAGGGCATATGCATCGGGGATTCCCTGGAGAAATTGCAGGAGACATATGGAGACGGTGTGCAGGAGAACGGGATGCTGGTGTATGAAAAGGATGGCATGAAGCTGTGTTTCATCCTGCAGGACGACAATATCATCTCCATCGAGTACAGGTCCACTGCGCTGTAGTGCGCGATTTTGCTGTGAAAACGGGTAAACCGGCGATCAAGCAGACATGCCAAAGCAAGCTGGAATTCATCAGCGGCGATGGGATATGTGGATAGGAGTAAGCTGCCTGTCATCAGCAGAAGCATGAGGAGAGAGCATATGGCAATCATTAGAATCGACCCGGGTACAACCAACAGTCTGGCCTGCGTATACCAAAACGGCAGGGCGCAGGATGTTGACAGACCGGAGGCGGGGGAATCCAATGTCCGGGAACCGGACGCCGGAGATGCAAAGGACGAGGGCTGGACCCTTTCTGACAAGCTGAAGCAGGAGGCCGGTCCCAATCCCTATACGGACCACGAGGCCATCCGGAGCTTCCTGGATCTTTACAACGGCAAACAGAGGAAAGATCAAAAGCGGTGGCTGGACTACTTCACCTCCGATGCTTTCCTGGAAGCCGCCTGGGACGGGCACTTCACGGCGCTGCTCCTGGAGCATGTCAACCGGCTGGAAGGGGAGTACCCGGTGAACCGGGAGTTTTTGATCTGGCTCTGTGTTGCTTATCAGTTTACGGTCCATCGGGCAGTCTACCGAAATCCTGACGGAAGCGAGCGGACGGAGTTCCGGTTTCAGATCCATCCGGGGGCACAGTTTGACGGGCAGGAGTCGGTCTTTGAGATTGCCATGAAGGGGCCTGCACCTAAACAACCCAAGGGCAATGAACTGGCGGTGTTTGAAAGCTTCACAGAGTATCGCCGCCTGCTTTCCATGGCAGAGGAGGATATCTGGAGCGAGCGGGAGATCGGGGAGTACAGCCAGATCATAGGGCGCTATGCGGCAGGCTATATCACCGACAAGTGCCAGCAGCGGCGAGACATGGACTATGAGCGCCATCCCGCCGGATTACGGCTGATGACCCATTTCTTCCGCCGGGACGGCCTGCCGGAGGAGCTGTACCGCATCGCCTGGCAAAGGTTAAATCTGGAAACGGCCGTCATGGGGCGGGAGAAAATATTTTATGGTTCCCTGCGGGAACTGATTCTGGAGCGGATGCCGGAGCTGGCAGGCCGGCAGCGGGAGAAGTTTACGAGGCTGCGGACGGATTTCCATGGCTATGCCGTCAGCACCTGTAAGCCCCATGGCGAAAATGCCCGGGCTACCCGGGAAGACATCCGGAAGACAGACGAATTTTTCGCCCGGGAGGAATTTCAGCGTGCCCTGCTGGACCGCCGTTTCGTGGAGGACGAGATGCTCCACACCTGGGTGAATGAGGACCGGTGCGATTACTATCTGAAGAAAGTCATTCATTTTTATACAGAGCATGAATCCGCGCCCTGCGCCCAGAGGGTTATTGACCGGGCGAGGGAGATGCTGAAATATCAGGAGATCGCCCACCGGCTGAAAAAGGACCGGGAGGCTGAGATAACGGGGGCTGCGGTGAGCCTTAAAAGCAGTCCCTTCTTCCGCCACTGGCTAAATACCGGCTTCTATCGGGCCAGGGACCCGGAATCAGGACAATGGCTGCTGGAGTATCTGAATCAGGAGCTGCCCTATCTGCCTGAGTGGAGTAAGAAATTCCTGGAGGTAACAGAGGGGGATATTGTTCCCAGGTCAGTTCCCTGCGTCCTTGACGGGGATACCGTGGAGGTCAGTTTCCATTTACATTACATGGAGTTTTTGCTGAACCGGCAGCCGGTATACCGTGCCTGTCTGGAGTGGGAGCGTGTGGCCGGCCTGCAGGACACGGACACCTTCTTCTTCTGTCTGCCTGTCACCGTGACGGCTTATGATCAATATGAGACGGTGAAAGCGGAGATTCTGCGCCGTCTGTCGGATACTGCCGCACCGGAGGACGGCAGGCGCTTCATTGCCGCCTGCCTTGCGGACCAGGTG
>CAMWSA010000162.1 GCA_947176785.1 uncultured Lachnospiraceae bacterium | reverse complement strand
GGGAAACGGGCTACAGCAGACAGGCCGGGCGGCGGGAAACGGGCTACAGCAGACAGGCCGGGCGGCGGGAAACGGGCTACAGCAGACAAGCCGGGCAGCGGGAAACGGGTCAACCGGGCAGCGGGAAAGAACATTCCGGTAACAGCGTGCAAAATAGAGCGCCATGGGAGCCGGATTTCCATGGTTTTCCAGGAGGACCGCCTCTGTGAGGAATACAGTGCCCTGATCAATGTGGATATGGTCACCGGGGACAGGGAGAAATCCCGGGCACATCTGAGCCGGCTGCTTGCGGAGGAGGATTTGAGCAGGCCCTGCCGGGAACTCAGCGGCGGCATGAAACGCCGGGTAGCCATCGCCCGCGCCATGGCAGCGGGGGGCGACGTAATTCTGCTGGACGAGCCATATGCGGGGCTGGACGAGGAGAGCCGCTGCCGGACCAGGCAATATATCCGCAGCTGCGGGGCGGACAGTGCGCTGCTGGTAGCCACCCACACGGGGGAGGCGGGGGCAATGGGAAGCACTGCGGACGGCAAAGAATGAAGACATAATTTTGCAAAATTGTATAGCCGGCAATCTAAAAAAGAGTCGCATTTAATATTGACATTTTCATGTATAGCCGGCAAATTAAAAAACATTTGCATCATGCCCTGTTTTATGGTATAATTCCCAAATGACTGTGATCATGTCCGCCGGCGGGCGGGCATGTGAAGATACAGGGGTGATAAAGGAGGAAATGATATAATGAGCTTACAGGTTGAAAAATTGGAAAAAAATATGGCCAGGCTGACCATCGAGGTACCGGCAGAGGAGTTGGAGAAGGCCATTGAGGCGGCCTATCAGAAGGAGAAAAAGCGGATCAATATTCCAGGCTTCCGCAAGGGCAAGGCTCCCCGCAAGCTGATTGAGCAGATGTACGGCAGGGAAGTGTTCTACGAGGATGCAGCCAATGCGCTGATTCCCGAGGCATATGAGAAGGAGTTGGAAGCCTGCGAGGAATCGGTGGTGTCCCAGCCCAGAATCAATGTGGTGCAGATTGAGGCCGGAAAGCCCTTTATTTTTACGGCGGAGGTTGCGCTGAAGCCGGAGGTTACCCTGGGCTTGTACAAGGGCGTGAAGGTGGAGGCCGCTGATCTGGAAGTGACGGAGGAAGAGATTGATGCGGATATCAACAGGGAGCGTGAGAACAGCGCAAGGATTATCTCTGTGGAGGACAGGCCCGTCAGGGACGGGGACATGACCGTTATCGATTTCGAGGGATTTGTGGACGGCGTGGCATTTGAGGGCGGCAAGGGCACGGATTACTCGCTGACCATCGGCTCCGGCGAATTTATCCCTGGCTTTGAGGAGGCGCTGATCGGTGCCGAGATCGGCAGGGAGACAGATGTCAATGTGACCTTCCCCGAGGATTATCAGGCCGCCGAACTGGCAGGCAAAGCGGCGGTGTTCAAATGTACCGTTAAGGAGATCAGGGAGAGGGAACTGCCCGAGTTGGATGACGAGTTCGCGGCGGAGGTATCCGAGTTTGAGACACTGGCCGAGTACAGGGAGAACACCCGGAAGAAGGTTGCGGAGCGCAAGGCCGAGGCTGCCAGGGACGCAAAGGAAGAGGCTGTTATTGGCGTTATCATAGAGAGTGCCCAGATGGAGATTCCTGATGCCATGCTGGAGACCCAGCAGAGGCAGATGGTGGAGGATTTCGCCCAGAGGCTGCAGATGCAGGGGCTGACCATGGAGCAGTATATGCAGTTCACCGGCGCTGATCCCAAGATGCTGCTGGAGCAGATTAAGCCTCAGGCGCTGAAGCGTATCCAGTCCCGCCTGGTGCTGGAAGCCGTGGCGGCTGCCGAGAAGATGGAGGCCACCGAGGAGGAGTTCGAGGCCGAGGTAGCCAAGATGGCCGAGGGCTATAAGATGGAAGTGGACAAGGTGAAAGAGATCCTGGGTGAAGGCGGCAAGAAGCAGGTGATGGAAGACATCTGCGTGAACAAAGCTGTGGAGTTTGTGGTAGAGAATGCCGAGGAGATCCCGGCGCAGGACGTACAATAGGCTCTATAACTGAAGGAAATGTGTTGACAAACAGAGGATTGATTAATTTTTTATGAAATCCTCTGTTTTGCGATTGTAAAAAATTAGTAAGTAATGTATAATGTGTTTGCGCTTGACGCTTCGAGCCAATATACGCGCAAAAGCGTATGGTATTTAATATGCGGAACTTAAAACAGCATATTCCCGGAAAGTGCGCTGATCAAAATCAGGACGCCTGAGCGGCCGGAGTTTGATCACCGGGTATGCGTGCTTGCAGGGAATATGCGGAACTTAAATAGGAGGTCAATATGAGCTTAGTACCTTATGTCATTGAACAGACCAGCAAGGGCGAAAGGTCGTATGATATTTATTCCAGGCTGCTTAAGGATCGGATTATTTTCCTGGGGGAAGAGGTCAACGAAGTGACGGCCAGCCTGGTAGTTGCACAGCTGCTCTTTCTGGAATCAGAGGATCCGGAGAAGGATATCCATCTGTATATCAACAGTCCCGGCGGCAGCGTGACAGCGGGCATGGCCATCTATGATACCATGCGGTATATCAAATGTGATGTGGCTACGGTGTGTATCGGTATGGCCGCCAGCATGGGTGCATTTTTGCTGGCAGGCGGCGCAAAGGGCAAGCGGTATGCCCTGCCTAATGCGGAGGTCATGATCCATCAGCCTTTGGGCGGCACCCAGGGGCAGGCGACAGAGATCGAGATTGCCGCAAAGCATATCCTGAAGACGAAGGAAAAGCTGAACCGTATGCTGGCCGAGAACACCGGCAGGGATTATGAGACCGTGTGCGCCGATACGGAGAGGGACAACTGGAAGAGCGCCGAGGAGGCCCTGGAATACGGCCTGATCGACAAGATACTCAGCTCCCACACCATGATTGAGACGGGAGAGAAGGATTCCTAGCCGTGTCACGCCCTGAAACGGATGCTGCGCATAAGTTTATCCTGCAAGGTCCTGCCGGATATCATGCGGCCAGCGCATCAGGACAGCGGAGGCTTGCCCTGTCATATAGCAGATAAAGGAAATGCAGTACCCCGGGGATTCCCTGTGGTATGCGGGAAGAGGTAAATGTAAGAATGGTAGGTAAAAATTTTGAGGGCGAAATCAGATGCTCGTTCTGCAATAAATCCCAGAACCAGGTCAAGAAGCTGATTGCCGGGCCGGCAGGGGTATATATATGCGACGAGTGTGTTGAAATCTGTGAGGATATTTTGGAGGAAGAGCTGGAGGAGGAAGAAGAAACCGCCCTGCAGGAGCAGGATATCAAGCTCTTAAAGCCAAAGGAAATCAAGACGTTTTTGGACGAATATGTAATCGGACAGGAGCAGGCTAAGAAGGTGTTGTCCGTGGCTGTATACAACCATTACAAGCGGGTAACGGCACCAAAGGATACAAATGATGTGGAATTGCAGAAGAGCAATATTATTATGATAGGCCCCACCGGTTCGGGTAAGACCTATCTGGCACAGACTCTGGCAAAGATTATCAATGTACCCTTTGCCATTGCGGACGCCACCACATTGACAGAGGCCGGCTATGTGGGCGAGGATGTGGAGAATATTCTGCTTAAGCTGATACAGGCGGCGGACTATGATGTGGACAGGGCGCAGTATGGCATCATCTATATTGATGAGATTGACAAGATCACCAAGAAGGGAGAGAACGTGTCCATCACCCGGGATGTGTCCGGTGAGGGGGTACAGCAGGCCCTTTTGAAAATTGTGGAAGGAACGGTTGCCAGTGTGCCGCCCCAGGGAGGCAGAAAGCATCCCCATCAGGATCTGATCCAGATTGACACTTCCAATATCCTGTTCATCTGCGGCGGCGCGTTTGATGGGCTGGAGAAGATCGTGGAATCCAGGCTGGACCGCAAATCCATCGGTTTTAATACGGTGGTGGCCCAGAAATCCTCCAAGGAGATCGGGGAACTGTTGCAGGAGGTAACACCTCAGGACTTGGTGAAGTTTGGTCTGATCCCGGAGTTTGTGGGCCGTGTACCCATCAATGTGTCCCTGCAGGGTCTGGACAGAGAGGCATTGGTACGGATTCTGAAGGAGCCCAGGAGTGCCCTGATCAAGCAGTACCAGAAGCTGTTTGAGTTTGACGAGGTGGACCTTCAGTTTGAGGAGGATGCCATCAAGGCTATCGCGGATAAGGCTTTTGAGAGAAAGACCGGTGCCAGGGGCCTGCGCTCCATTATGGAGAGCGTGATGATGGATCTGATGTATCAGATTCCGTCGGATGACACCATTGGCAGGTGCGTGGTGACAAAGGATTCCGTGGAGGGTGCCAGCCAGCCGCTGACTTTCCCCAGGAATATCCCGGTAAAAAAAGCCCAGTAGAAGAGAACATTTGGCGCCGCCTGTGAAAAGAGCGGCGTCATTTTGTTTCCTGATAAACCATACCCATACTCCCGGCGGAGAGCGGGCGTATGGCCATCTGTGTTATGAAAGCCGGGCTTTCATAGCAACAGCCCGTCATAGCGGGCGATGGGAGCAAATATGATTATAAAAAATGTAGCATTGGAGACGGTGTGCGGCATCACCAGCAAGCTACCGTACAACGACAGGCCGGAGGTGGCTTTTGCCGGAAAGAGCAATGTAGGGAAGTCCTCTCTGATCAATGCCCTGATGAATCGGAAGAGTCTGGCGCGCACCAGTTCTCAGCCCGGCAAGACTCAGACCATTAATTTCTACAATGTCAATGACAGCATCTATTTTGTGGATCTGCCGGGCTACGGCTACGCCAGGGTCAGTGAAGAGGTGAAGGCCAGATGGGGGAAGATGGTGGAGAACTATCTGCACGGGTCCCGGCAGCTGAAAGCGGTATTCCTGTTACTTGATATCCGCCACAAGCCTTCGGAGAACGACTGCATTATGTATGACTGGATCAAGGGGCAGGGCTATCAACCCATCATTATTGCCACCAAGCTGGATAAGATCAACCGCAGCCAGATCCAGAGACAGGTAATGCTGCTGAGAGAGACGCTGAAGGCAGGAAAGGATGTCCGCATTGTCCCATTTTCTGCCGCAAGTAAGCAGGGCAGGGAGGAAATCTATGAAATCATCGAGGAAATACTTCAAGGCGCTGGTTAATCTGGGCGTGGCAGTGACTATATTGCTGCTGGTAGTATTGCTGCTGCCGAGGCTGATCATATGGTTTATGCCCTTTGTGATTGCGGGAATTATCTCCATGATTGCCAGCCCCCTGGTGCGCTTCTTTGAGGAGAAAATGAAATTGAAGCGGAAATGGGCCAGCGCCTTTGTGATCATCGTGGTCATAGCGCTGGTGGTGTTGGTGTTGTATCTGGTGGGCTCCAAGCTGATTGAGGAGGGGATAGGGCTTCTGGGGGCATTGCCGGAAATGTGGGATTCCATGAAGGAGGATCTGGCAAGTGTGGGAGAGAGCCTGAACGGGATCTTTGAAAAACTTCCCCAGGACACACGGCAGACCATTGCCAATCTGGGAAACCAGGTGGGGGAATTTATGGCCGGACTGTTTGAGCGCCTCGGAACGCCCACCATTACGGCGGCGGGAAATTTTGCCAAGCAGCTGCCCTCCGTGCTGATCGGAATCATTATGTGTCTGCTGGCCTCCTATTTTTTTGTGGCGGACCGCTACCAGATCGGCAGCTGGATCAGAAAGCATACGCCCGGTTCCGTCATGTCCAGGTATGACATGGTCCGCAGGAGCATCCTGAAGTCTGTGGGCGGGTATTTTAAGGCCCAGTTGAAGATAGAAGTCTGGATGTATTTGCTGCTGGTGATTGGACTGAGCGTGCTGCGTGTGGATTATGTGCTGCTTATTGCGCTGGGAATCGCCTTCCTGGATTTGCTGCCCTTCTTTGGCACGGGCACCGTAATGGTTCCCTGGGCTATTATCAAAATTTTCAGCAGGGATTACAGGATGGCCATTGGCCTTCTGATCATATGGGGCGGAGGGCAGCTTGCCAGGCAGATCATCCAGCCAAAGATAGTGGGGGATTCCATCGGAGTGGCACCGATTCCCACCCTGTTTTTGCTGTTTATCGGTTATAAGCTGGGAGGCGTCATCGGCATGATTGTTGCAGTCCCTCTTGGCATGCTGCTGTCAACCATGTACCAGGAAGGGGTATTTGACACCACGAAAAACAGTATTGCCATATTGATATCGGGGTTGAACCACTTCCGAAAATTCCAGCCGGAGGATCTGGAGGTAGTGGAGGAGATGAAGCACAAAAAAACTTGAAAAAAACCGCAATGATCTTGAAACATTTTGACCCACGACACTGTCTTATAGTTAGTGGGTCATTTTTATATAAATTTTAAATTTATTTGCAGTATATTGACTTGTAGAGGATATTACTAAATAGAAGCAGGTTGCTAGAGATGGATACAATCATGATACAGGACACAACTAGAATACAGGGGAAGCTACAGGAAAAGATTGACAGCTACAGCGATATGCTTTTCAAGATCGCATATGCCAGGATGGGAAACAGGGCGGATGCCGAGGACATTGTACAGGAGACTTTCTATCAGTATTTCAAAGCTTCGCGGGAATTCGAAGACGAGGAATATGAAAAGGCATGGTTGATCAGGGTCACTTTAAACGGTTGCCGCAAAGTGTGGCGCAGCAGTTTTTACCGTCATCGCAGTGAAATTCCCGATCCGGAGCAGTTTATTGAAAAGGAGGATCGGGAGACAGGGGAGCGCGGCCCGGAGGAGGCGTTTCTGGACAAGGAGAGGGCCAGGGCAGTGCTGGAGGCAGTGTGGAAGCTGCCTGTCACATACCGGGACGTGATTCATTTGTTCTACTATGAGGAATTGTCGGTGAAGGAGATTGCGATGATATTGGAACGGAAGGTTCCCACGGTGACTTCCCAGCTGACCAGAGGCAGAGAGATTTTGAAAAAGAACCTGAAGGAGGAGTACGATTTTGCGTAGCTTCAGAGAAGAGTATCAGAGGGAAATGGACCGTGTGGGGACATTTCACCTGGATGTGTCGCGGGTGTCCGATGAGATCCACCATCACAAACTGCAAAATGCCCGGAGAAGGCGCATGCTTGTGTCCACGGCTTCCGCGGCGGCGGTGTTTTTGCTGCTGGGAGGTGTGGCTACCGCTATGAATTATGGCAGCGGCTTTATCCAGGTGAGAAACAATGGCTTTTCCATCACCGGTGAGAAGTGGCGGGTCACGGAAAGCGGGATGGGGCCGGAAGGAGTGGAGGACGCAGGAGAGCCTCTGGCGCTGGCCAGGGAAATGCCGGAACAGGCCCCGGAGGAGGCTGGAACAGAATGTATAGCATATGAGATGGAGTTAATGGAGTACGATTCCCTGGACGCATTGCTGGAGGATGGCACGGTCATAGTGCCGGTGCCGGATATACAGCTGTTAGGTGAAGGCGTGTCAGAGCAGAACATTCATCTTATGGGGAATCAGCTGTATATCAGCTTATGGGATACGCAGGAGAGGTTTTTCTCCATTATGCAGATGGATCACCGGGAGAGCCAGGCGTATGCCTCATCCAGCGCCTATGCGGGGGAGGCTGCCAATGAGCGCAATTTCACCACATCCCAGGGATATACCTATAAGGTGATCGACATTATAGATGGAAGTGATGTCAACAACATAGAGTGCGCAATCTCCCTTTATGGACGGGACTTGCTGGTGGGATTCAGGGGGTATACCCAGGAGGAAGCATATGATGTGCTACAGTCCATGGATTTGGGAGTATATATGGGAAATGAATGATAAAGAGGGGTTCCTCTGCGGAACTATAACAGCATATTCCCGGAAAGCACATTGATGCATATGCGGGCGACGAAGCGTCCGGATATGTATCACAGTCCGGTGTGTTTGCAGGGAATATGCGGAACTATATATAGGAAGGATTGAGAGACTTATGGACAAAAATGTTGTGATCTACAATAACAATACGGGGATTACAGCGTCCCTGCGGCCGCTTTTGAGGGGGGAGAACATCCGGCTTCTGGTGGCGGAGAGCAGGAAACAGCTGCGCCAGATCATGGCTGCGCAGCAGATTCACCTTTTGATAACCGATGTGGTATGGTCGGATCAGGAGCAGGATATCACGGAAGGGCTGGAGACACTACAGAAG
>CAMWSA010000161.1 GCA_947176785.1 uncultured Lachnospiraceae bacterium | reverse complement strand
TTGCATAGCCACGGCAATTTTCTCCCGGAGGGCCTCCTGCCGGTATTCCCTGACATCGACTCCGTCCACCAAAACCCTTCCGGCTCCGACATCATAGAAGCGGGGGATCAGACTGGCCAGGGATGTTTTTCCGCAGCCGGTGGCTCCCATGATTGCCACGGTTTCCCCTCTGTGTATGGTCAGATTGATATGGGAAAGCACATTCTGGCTGCTTCCGGGATAGGAAAAGGAAACGTCACAAAACTCAATTTCCCCCTGTACTTTTGTGATCCCGTCAAAGGGGCCATCCGTAAGCTCCGGCATGCTGCGGATTACTTCTTTTACCCGCTTCCACGAGGTAATCCCTCTGGAAATATTCTGAAACAGCATCACAAGCATCAAAATACCGTTGAGAAGCTGAGTGGTGTAGGTGACCGCCGCCATGACGGTTCCCGGCGTGGCGCTGCCGTTTCCCACTTCTAACGATCCCGCCAGCAAAATGACAGTGACCGCCACATACATCATCGCACTGGTAAGAGGATTCATAAAAGCCAATATCACAAGGGTTTTCAACTGTGTTTTGATCAGTTCGTCATTGGCTTTCCCGAAGCGCCGCTTTTCATAAGCTTCCCGGACGCAGGCTTTGATGATGCGGATACCGGACACGTCTTCCTGCATAATGGAGTTAATGGCATCAATCTGCGCCTGTAATCTGGAGAACAGGGGGTTGGCCTTCCCCAAGCAGAATGCAATGACCCCCACCAGAAACGGAAAGGCGCACAAAACGATCAGCCCAAAACGTGTATTCAGCCGAAACATAAAATACATACTTCCGAAGGTGAGAAGCAAGGTACGGATCATTCCCCGGACAAACAGCGAAACAAATCCCTGCACCTGCGTAATATCGTTCGTCACCCTTGTGACCAGGGTGCCTGTGCCGAAACGGTCAAGCTGCGGGAAGGAAAAATTCATGATCCTGCCAAAGCAGTCCTTTCGAATTTCATTGCCTATATTCTGGCTGGATATGTGTACAAATACATTGTTGAGTGAACCGCAAAGCCCTCCCAGCAAAACCAGCCCGATCATTTGCAGCCCGGGCATCCAGATCAGGTACAGATCAGGCTTCCCTCCGTTGTGGACGCCAAGAACGCCATCGTCCACAATCCGGCTCATGATTCCCGGCTGAACCAGATCCATCAGCACCTCGCCAATCATGAATAATCCTGCAATGACAGCAAAAAACAGATATCGTCAGATATATTTCCACATGGTCAGTCCCCTCCGTGCCCGTGTACTTTTCCCTTTTCGCCGTAACGGGCCCTCCAGTCCGCACATACCCTTTCCAGCAGTGACAACAGCTCCTGCCTCTCATCTCCCGAAAGACAGGAAAACATTTCTTCATGCCGCCTCTGACGCTGTGCCAAAGCCTCTGCCGCAAGTTCCCTGCCGCTGTCCGTCAGGCAGATATCGGTTGTCCTGCGGTCCGCCTCATTCTGGCTTCGGAGGATCCATCCTGCGTTTTCCAGTTTGGACAGAATTTCGCTGGCCGATCCCGGCTGAATACCCAATCGCTCTGTCAAATCCCTCTGTGTAATGATTTCCGACTCATTCAGGATGATTAAAATACGTTTCTGGCTTGCTTTCCCCTCGTATAGCAAGCGCATTATATGGTTTAAATCACGCAGATTAATTATCAGTTTATCATTTATACCTGCGGCATGGTAATGCTCCTTGCGCCTCTCATGATCCCAGTTCTTTCCCTGGCCCCGCTTTGGCAGCCTCCCGGTGCGGCGGTATTCCTCCCCTCTGCCGCAATGCGGCTCACTCAACTCACAATGCCTCCCACAACCGGGGCAAATATTTTTTTCCTGCATAAAGCAGCCCTCCTTTTTATTAGGTACCTTGATTATAGCCCGCAGGCGGCTTTTTGTCAAGGTACCTAACAAAAACTCCCAAAGCAGTTTTCCCACTTCAGGAGTTGATTCCATCGGTTTCTTTATTGTCTGCCTATCCGGCTGATATAGCTGCAGATCAGATCTGCGGCCGCCTCCTCTCCCACCGACGCGTCGATGCACAGTTCATAACCGTGGGGATCGCCCCACACCTTCCCGGAAACGCTTTTATAGTAGGAGCCTCTGGCGGCGTCAGACCGGGCAATGCTCTTTTTGGCGGCTTCCGGGCTGTCCCCATACATTTCCATTACCTTTTTCTCACGGTAGCTTTCAGGGGCATAGATAAAGATGCGCACCACATTCGGATAATTCCGCAGTACATAATCGGCCGAACGCCCTATGATGACACAGGAGCCTGCATCCGCAATCCGGCGGATCGCTTTTTCCTGTGCCTCCACAGCGCGTTTCACCGGGTCGGCAGTGAGGTACAGTTCCCTCATGATGGCATTTTCATCGGAATTGATGCCGGAAATAAATTCCTGCGCCAGACCGCTTTCCTGGGCTGCGACTGCTACCAGTTCCTTATAATAGCAGGGAATATCCAGCCGTTTGGCTGCCAGCTGCCCAATCCGCTTTCCGGCGGAACCATGTTCCCTGGCAATTGTGATGATTGCGCCCTGGCGGGAAGGCCGGATGGCCACCGCGGTTTCTTCGGCCTTAGTCCCATGGCCTAATTCCCTCCATACCCGGACCATAACCGCCGCAGTGGCCAATATAGCCAGCACATCGGCAATAGGCGCGGCCCAGAAAATTCCGGTAACACCCATGGCAACAGGAATCAGCAGGGAAAAAACGATCAACAGCGCATCCCGCAGAACAGACAAAGGCGCGGCTGCCCTGGCCTTGCCGATGGACTGCAGAAAAATGGCGCAGACCTTCTGGACGCAGGTGACAAGGATCAGGGAAAGATAAATCCGCAGGCAGAGTACGGCGAAATCAAAATAAACGGGGTCATCCGCCGAGCCGAACATCCGAATGAACAAGCCCGGGACGGCTTCAAACAGAACAATGCAGACCAGGCCCACAATAGCCGTCCATTTGATCATCAGCTTCAGCAGTTCCCGCACACGGCCATAGTTTTTTGCGCCGTAGTTATAGCCCACAATCGGCTGCGCGCCGGCGGCAATGCCGATGGCAATATTCAATACGATCTGGAAGAGCTTCATAATGACCACAAATGCCGCCAGGGGAATATCCGCACCATAGGGGGATCTGGCACCGTACTTCACAAGCAGGATATTGTTGACCACCGTAATGACCACGATGGAAAGCTGGGTCAGCAGGCTGGAAGTCCCCAGGGCCATTACCGGCTTCAAAAGCGCCATATCCGGCCTGAAGCTGCCGGCGCTCATCCGGAAGGTCTTGGGCCTCCTTAAATAAGCCGCGCAGATCAGGAAGCTGACAAACTGCCCGAGGATGGTGGCCCAGGCTGCGCCCTTGATTCCCATGTCAAGTGCAAAAATGGCAACCGGATCACCGATTATGTTGATAACCGCTCCGGTGAGCATGGCTATCATGGCGTATTTTGGACTGCCGTCCGCCCGGATAATGGACGCCAGGGTATTCTGCGCCATGGCAAGGGGCATCATGGCAAAAATAATCATGCCATAGTCATGAGCCATCCGGATATTTGCGTCCGTTGCGCCGATAAGACGCAGCAGGCCGTCACCCCACAGATACGCAATGGCAATCACCACCACGCCGGATAGAAAAGACCCCAGGACTGCGCCGCCCACGCTCCTGTGGATATCCTTTGTCTCCCCGCGGCCCAGGGAGACACTCAATGCGGCCGCTGCCCCGTCCCCAAAGAACAGGCTTAACCCCCACCCTACTACCGTGATCGGGAAGATTACGCCGGTGGCGGCGTTGCCCAGATACCCCACTCCGTTGCCTACAAAAATCTGGTCTACAATATTGTAGAGGCATGAGATGATAAGGGAACAGATACAGGGGATCGCAAACCGCTGTAGCAGCTTCCCCACTTTTTCCGTGCCAAGATAATTACTGTTTTCCATAAGTCCTCCTTTATTTTGCGCAAAAAAACGACACCTGCAGCACCCGTACCGTAATCAGATTTACGCGCGGTGCGCCACATGTGTCGTTGATTTTGCCTGATTCAATTACCAAATGTTATTTTACTTTTTTCGTCTGTAAAAATCAAAGGGCATTTTACACAAAAAACGGCAGGAGTTATTTAAGAAACATGCACAAGGCCCTCTGCCATCAGCTCACCCTCCCGTTTTCCACAGAATAAACCGCATCGGCAATCCGCATGGTGGACTGTCTGTGAGATACCAGCACAACTGTTTTTCCGTCCCTCTCTTCGCACAGGGATTTCAGTATGACTGCTTCATTTAAGCTGTCAAGGTTACTGGTTGGTTCGTCAAGGAGCAGGAAGGGCGCGTCATGTAAAAACGCCCTCGCCAGCCCAATCCGCTGCCTTTCCCCGCCTGAAAGCGTATCGCCAAGCTCGCCCACCGGCGTATCATACCCCTGGGGCAGTCCCATGATAAAATCATGGACGGAGGCTTTCCGGCAGGCTGCCTCGATTTCCTCATCCGATGCATCCAGCTTCGCAATCCGGAGATTGCTCCTAATGCTGTCATGGAACAGATGCGTTTCCTGCGTCATGAAGCTTTCCATATCCCTCAGGTTGGATGTATTGATCTCCTTTATATTCCTGCCTGAAATCTCCACCGCCCCGCTTTTCACATTCCAGAAACGCATGAACAGCTTTAACAGCGTAGACTTCCCGCTGCCGCTTTTACCCACGATCCCGATAATCCCGCCTTTCATAAACCGCAGGGATACCCTGTCAAGAATCGTATCCGCCCCGTAGGAAAAACTGACATCCTCTGCGGACGCTCCTTCAAATGCCGTTTCCTCCTTTCCCGTTACTTCCGGCACGGCAGGCGTTTCATCCAGAATGTCCAGCACACGGTTCCCCGCCGCAAAGGTGTTCTGCAACGTGCTTCCCAGATTTGCCAGGGCCACGGCCGGCCCGAAGGAAGAAAACAGGGCAATAGTCGGAATCAGCACTCCCGTAAAATCCACAATGCCCTTTTGATACAGCGCCGCAGATAAAAACAGCATGCATAAATCAAATACAAGGATCACCGTATTTGTGACCGCCATATTCCTCCCGGCGGCGCGCTTCATCCGCCTTTCCGTTCCCGAAAGGGCGTCCGTCCTTTCATTCATCTGCGTGAGACGTTCCCCACCTTGGCCGTACTGTACCGTTTCAGAAAGCCCCCGCAGGCTGTCGAGGACAAATCCGCTTAATTCCCCCGATCCTGTACGAAACTCCATCCCGTCCCTGCCGCTTAATTTTGAAGTGGCAATCGGTATCACAGCCCCCACCGTCAGGTATGCCAAAAACGCCATCATCCCAAGCGCAGGGTGAAAGAAGCCAATAAACAGGCACATGACGGCTGTATACAGGCAGGCGATGGCCACGGGCGAGATCGTGTGTGCATAGAATACCTCCAGCAGTTCAATATCCGAGGTTATGACCGAAATCAGGTCCCCCTTGCCCCTGCCCTCCAGCTTTGCCGGGGCAAGCCGGCGCAGGGCACAAAAAACCTTATCCCGAATCAGGGCAAGCAGCTTAAACGCGATAAAATGGTTGCAGGACTGCTCCGCATACCGCATTACCGCCCGCAGCGCGGCAAACACAAGCACACAGGCAAATAGGGTCTTCAAAGGAAAAACCGTATGAAATCCCAGCAGGCCCAGCACCGCATATCCGCCCAGGACCGTGATGAAAGATGCGCACAGATGGCCGGTCAACCCCATAATAACCGCAAGAGCCATAAATCCCGTAAGGGGCTTTACAAGTCCTGTCAGCCTTGCCATAACCTTAAAACCGCTCCGTCCCTTCATGCCATAGCACCATCCCTTCCGTAATTCTCAAGACTTTGCTGCATATTCCACAGCTTCGCGTATACGCCGCCCTTTGCCAGCAGTTCTTCATGGCATCCGTTTTCCACAATGTTTCCTTGATCCATCACATAAATGCTATCCGAAGCTGTCACATTGGCAAGCCGGTGCGAAATCAGAATAACCGTTTTGTTTCCCGCAAGTACACGGATTTCCCGCATAATATCATTCTCACTCTCCACATCAATATTGGAGGCGGCCTCATCAAAAATATACATGGAACTGTCATGGAGCAGCGCCCTTGCCAGCGCAAGCCTCTGACGCTGACCGCCGGAAAAATTCGATGCCTTCTCTGTAAGGAGTGTGTCAAGCCCGTCCCCGGCTTTCAGAAAGCCCGACAGCTTTACCCGGTCCAGGACCGCCCACAACTCCGCATCAGACGCGCCGGGATTTCCCATCCGAAGATTCTCCCTCACCGTACCCCTGAACAGATAACTCTGATGGCTGACATAGGTAATATTTTTCATCAGTTCTGCTTCCCTTATCTCCTTCAGTTCTATGCCGCCGATTTTCACCGAGCCAAAATATCCCCGGTTTCTCCCCATGAGAATCGCCGCCACGGTGGATTTCCCACAGCCGCTCTCCCCGA
This sequence comes from uncultured Lachnospiraceae bacterium, assembly GCA_947176785.1. Lineage (GTDB taxonomy): Bacteria > Bacillota > Clostridia > Lachnospirales > Lachnospiraceae > Acetatifactor. The sequence continues at coordinate 1,687 of CAMWSA010000161.1, read as the reverse complement.
CAATGGAAACAAATCCCCCTTTCGGAATTTCCATATGGATTCCGTGAAGAATTTCCCTCCCGGACTGACTTTCTTCTGCTTCGGCTTGGTTTTTCCCATCGTAGGAATAATGTAAATCCGAGCAGGAAACGGTACAGTCCGCCGGAAAGCTTTCTGTCCGTTTTGCACTTTCCGGCAGATCAAGCAGCCGGAAAATCTTTTCGCTTGCCGCCATTCCGTTCATCGCGACATGGAAAAAGCTTCCAAGCTGCCGCATGGGGATAAAGAAATCCGCAGACAGGAGAATAATCAAAATACATCCGGAAAGGGAATCATTTCCCGCCTTAAACTGTGTTGACGCCATGATCACCCCCATGGCCGCGCCGCCATAGGCGACCAGGTCCATAATCGTGATGGAATTAAGCTGCATGGTCAGTACCTTCATGGTAATCTTGCGGAACTTTTCCGCTTCACGGTTCATTTCCTCATTCTTGAAACGGTCGGCCTGATAGATTTTGAGCGTGGTAAGTCCCTGCAGATTTTCCAGAAAGGTATCCCCCAGCGCCGTATACTGTCCCCAATATTTTGACAGCAGCTTTTTCGCCCACGTCTGCACCGCCGCAATCGCAATGGGAATCAGCGGAACGCAGACCAGCAGCACAATAGCCGACGGCACGTTTACAAAGCATAGATATACGAACAGGGTGAGCGGCGCGAGGGTGGCTACGAAGAATTGTGGAAGATACGCGCCGAAATACGTTTCAAGCTGCTCCACGCCCTCCACCGCCACCAAAACCACCTCCGAGGTCTTCACCTGCTCCTTGTAGGAAGCGCCGAGCCGCAGGAGTTTAGCATATATTTTTTCACGCAGGACCCTTTTGACCATTTTTGACGAGAGATATCCCATCCGGCTTGAGAGGACCGTGCAGGCCAAACGAATTGAGACGGCAATAACCGCTGCCGCCGCAGTTGCAAGCACACTGTCTCTGTCCGCTGTTTTCATGTACAGGGATGCGAGCAGACTCGCCACCGTCGTCATCATGGCAATATTGGCGGCAAGGGAACACCACTGCGCTGCCACATTTCCCACTATGTATTTTCTGCTTTCACTGACCGTCCCAATCAGCCTCTTATTGATCATCATAATGCTCTACCTCTCTTTTCATTTCCAGACAGCCGTCACCGGAACATAAACGAAAAGCACCCTTCTTCTCGTAAGGCCCGCTGGTCACAGAGACCACCTCGTAGCCGGCTTTCGCAATGACATCCTTGATTTCCTGCCCCGATATTTCCTGTCCCGCAAGAATAACCGTCTGCTTCCTGGCCCGTGAGCTTGTGACCTTCTTCACCTGAAACGCATTCCTGATCGCCTCGTTGATATGTGCCTCACACATACCACAGGTCATACCATTGATACCAATCACAATTCTAACCATATAATGCCATCTCCATTCTAATCATCGTTAGTTTTTGCTAACACATGGTTCAAATAAATGCGGCCACCTTTTGTCAGTAGCCGCTAACTCATAATAAATATACTTCTTCCAATCCATTTTGTCAAGCAAATAAACTGTATTTTATACCGCATAGTTTTTTCAAATTCGTGTGGAAATGTAAATTAATGCGTGCTATAATTATCAATTGGCAAACACAATAGGTAATTGCGAAACTCTTACCGCAAGTGACGGAACTTGTGTTAGAAAAAGAT
>CAMWSA010000160.1 GCA_947176785.1 uncultured Lachnospiraceae bacterium | reverse complement strand
CTTCCATGGCCCTTGAGGTGGTCTCCGGCCGGGATACCGCTATGGCTTCGGAGGAGACCGAATATTCCGCAGATACACAGCGGCAGCTGGCAGAGCCGGCGGTGCAGAGAGCGTCCGGATTATCGGCAGAGAGCCGGGAGGACAAAGCAAGACGCCTGCAATGGCTGCTGCAGCAGCTGATCCGGGAGACGCTGCGGGAAAACAACGAGGAGCTTTGCCAGAGCATGAAGGAGAGCCTTATCAAAGAACTGGACTATCAATTCCGCAATCAGGAGGAACGGGAGGAAGAGAGGGATCGCCTGGCCCAGCAGCGCAGTGAGGAATATTACCGGAGGATGGACGAGCTGCTGTGCAAAAAGAGCCGCAGGAAAGCGGAGAAACCGGACAAGAAAGCAAAGGCGGCGGAGAAGGTTAAGCCTCCCAAACCAACCGGAGACAAGAAAAAAAGGCATTTCGTTTTCTGAAATGCCTTTTCACTCTCACAATTACTGCTACTCTTCGCTGATGGTACCCACAGGGCACTGACCGGCACAGGAACCGCAGGAGATGCAGGTATCGGAATCGATCACTGCAACACCGGTATCCATGCTGATTGCGCCTACAGGGCACGCACCGGCACAAGCACCGCAGCCTACACAGGCGTCGCCTACTACAAATGCCATACTCTTATCCTCCCTACTGATAGAATAGATTTTTAATACCTCTCTTATTGTAATATAGAATGGGGCTGAATACAAGTACTATTTTTGCTCGGTGCGGCGTTTTTTAATTCCTTCCAGTATCACCTTTTTCTTCTCGACAACCTTTTCCTTGTCCATGGCAGGGACGCCGGCCAGCTTGTAGGGGATACCCAGTTTTTTGTATTTGGCCTCGCCCATGGTGTGGTAGGGCAGTACATCCAGCGCTTTCAGATTGTCGAACTGCCCAATGAAATAGCCCAGATCAAACAGGTACTTATCATCGTCTGTGATACCGGGCACCACCACATGGCGAATCCACATATCAATCTTTTTCTCGTTCAGATAGGCGGCAAATTCCAAAATGTGGTTGTTGGGCTGGGAGGTCAACTCCCTGTGCCGTTCAGGGTCAATGTGTTTGATGTCCAGCATTACCAGATCCGTCAGCGTCATCAGCTTATCCAGCTTCTCAAGCCATGCTGTGTTGGAGGGGTTAAAGGCAATGCCGGAACTGTCGATACAGGTGTGAATATTTTTCTCTTTCGCCAGTGTGAACAGGTCGATCAGGAAGTCCACCTGCATCAGGGGTTCCCCGCCGGTGACGGTCAGTCCGCCGCCGTTCTTGTAAAAGGCACTGTTTCTCTCATACTGTTCAATAATGTAGGACGGCTCCATCATCGTACCGCCGTTCATCTCCCAGGTGTCAGGATTGTGGCAGTAGGCACAGCGCATGGGACATCCCTGCACAAACACCACAAAACGCGTGCCTGGGCCGTCCACGGTGCCAAAGCTTTCAAGTGAATGAATTCTTCCTTGCATAAATAAAAGCATCTCCTTTCGTGAAGGCAATTTCTGTCATACCTCATTTTTGCGTGACAGGTGTTTTGTCTGAGCCAAACACCGTCCACGCAAGTGTTATTGCGATATGGTATTTGAATGTTATACATCCGAGCTTATTCGGAACAGGCTATAGTTTACGACATTGGGAATTTCGCTTACTGTCTTGCAAAAGCTTCCCTATATGTCTTTTGCAAGACCAAAAGCAGAAATTTGTTATGTCGTTGACGATAATTATAGCAGAATTTCCGGTAAATGGAAAGTCGTTTTAAAAAGGATACCGCATGGCTATAGTATGTCCGAAAATAGGCAATTGCAAAACGTTCTCCGCAAGTGACGTGGCTGATCAATATATATGCCCATCCACTGTTCCCGGAAAGGGAGTTTCGCAATCGCCTAATGTCCGAAAACGGAAAAAGGAGTATGGAAAAAGAGGGTGTCCCGGTATGCGGGACACCCCTTTCTGATAGACCATGACAATAGGAAATTTGTAAAACGCAATTTCCATTGCCAACGATCGCCGACTAAATTGCCTCGTGGAAGGTACGGGAGATAACGTCAGCCTGCTGCTCCGGAGTCAGCTTGATGAAGTTCACGGCATAGCCGGACACACGGATTGTCAGCTGGGGATAGTTCTCGGGATGAGCCTGAGCATCCAGTAAGGTATCTCTGTTCAGTACGTTCACGTTCAGATGATGACCGCCCTTAGTAGCATAGCCATCCAATAAGTTTACCAGGTTATCAACCTGTGCTGCACTTGCTGCCATAATTTTTTCCTCCTATTTTGAGTTTGCCTTGTTTGAAATAAGGATCTTATATGCCGCCCGCCCACAGGGGGCGGCATGTATTGCACCTATTCATAATCATCCAGTCCCTGATGCAAAGTGGGTACGCTACAGGCCAGCGGGGTTCGGGAGCAATCCGAGCAACCCATGGTCTGAACGGTTTTGTTTTCCTCGATATCGTCACGGTCCACATTGATGTGTCCCATGCCGTCCGCCATGCCCTGGTCGAGCATCTTTACAAGGTCATCAATCATTTTATTCTCGTCCATATATACCTCTTTCTACATCACGGCCTCGATGCCGCCTTTAGATTACCTGCTCAGATCAAGTTCGATTGTCACACGGTGACATCTCGGAACTGTCGAACTTTACTTACTCAGATCAAGTTCGATTGTCACACGGTGACATCTCGGAACTGTCGAACTTTACTTACTTAAATCAAGTTCGATGTCACCGGAGAATACCTGATCCTCCTTGCCCAGAGCGCCGGGAATGATGGTGAAGGTATTGGAGATACCGTCCTGTGCATCATTGAAAGGCAGCTTGGATACGGAAGACAGGGATGCCACTGCGCCGTGGGTATCACGTCCGTGCATCGGGTTAGCGCCGGGAGCGAAGGGCTGGCCCTTTCTGCGTCCGTCAGGCGTGTTGCCGGTTGCCTTGCCGTAGGTTACGTTGGAAGTAATGGTCAGGATGGAAGTGGTAGGGAATCCATCTCTGTAGGTGTGGTGCCTTCTGATAGCAGTCATGAACTTATGAACCACATCCTGTGCAATACTGTCAACACGGTCATCGTCATTACCATACTTCGGGAAGTCGCCGGTGGTCTTGAAGTCAACGATGATACCGTCCTCATCACGGACAACCTCAACCTTGGCATACTTGATGGCGGACAGGGAATCCGCCACGATGGACAGACCTGCAACACCGGTTGCAAAATATCTTCTCACATCTCTGTCATGCAGAGCCATCTCAGCCCGCTCATAGCAGTACTTGTCATGCATATAGTGGATGATGTTCAGGGTGTTTACATACACATCTGCCTGCCACTCCAGCATGTCGATGAACTTGCTGTACACATCGTCAAAGTCCAGGACATCGCCGACTACAGGACGATACTTAGGGCCAACCTGCTTCTTGGTAACTTCATCCACACCGCCGTTCAAAGCATACAGCAGACACTTTGCCACATTGGCACGAGCGCCGAAGAACTGCATCTCCTTACCGATTCTCATGGAAGATACGCAGCAGGCAATGCCGTAGTCGTCGCCGTGGGTCACTCTCATCAGGTCATCGTTCTCATACTGGATGGAAGATGTGTTGATGGAGGTCTTAGCGCAGAAGCGCTTGAAGCCCTCAGGCAGCCTGGTGGACCACAGCACGGTCAGGTTGGGTTCGGGTGAGGCACCCAGGTTGTACAGAGTCTGCAGGTATCTGAAGCTCATTCTGGTAACCATATGACGACCGTCTACGCCAACACCAGCCAGGGACTCGGTTACCCATACAGGATCGCCGGCGAAGATCTGGTTGTACTCGGGAGTACGCGCAAACTTGATCAGACGCAGCTTCATGATGAAGTGGTCAATGAACTCCTGGATCTGCTCCTCGGTGAACACGCCGTTCTTCAGATCTCTCTCAGCATAGCAGTCGATGAAGGTGGAAGTACGTCCCAGGGACATAGCGGCACCGTTCTGCTCCTTTACTGCGCACAGATAGCCGAAGTAGGTCCACTGAATTGCCTCTTTTACATTGGCGGCGGGCTTGGAGATATCGCAGCCGTAGGAAGCAGCCATCTCTTTCATCAGCTTCAGGGCAACAATCTGCTCGGAAATCTCCTCGCGCAGACGGATCACATCGTCGGTCATCACGCGACCGGTGGAAGCTTTCTGCTCCTCCTTATCCTGGATCAGCCTGTCGATACCATACAGGGCGACTCTTCTGTAGTCACCGATAATACGGCCGCGGCCATACGCATCCGGCAGGCCGGTGATAATATGGGAAGAACGGCAGGCTCTCATCTCTGCATTGTATGCGTCGAAACAACCTGCGTTGTGGGTCTTTCTGTGAGTGGAGAAGAACTCGCTGATCTCGGGATCAACCTCATAGCCATTGTCGGCACAAGCCTTCTCTGCCATACGGATACCGCCATAGGGCTGCAGAGATCTCTTGAAGGGCTTGTCGGTCTGGAAACCAACGATGGTCTCCTTGCTCTTGTCAAGGTAACCGGGACCATGGGAGGTGATGGTGGAAACAACCTTGGTGTCCATGTCCAGAACGCCGCCTGCTTCTCTCTCCTGCTTCTGCAGATCCAGTACCATTGCCCACAGATCCTTTGTGTTTTGTGTAGGGCCGACCAAGAAAGAATCATCTCCGTCATAGGGATGATAGTTCTTTTGGATGAAATCACGGACATTGACTTCATTTTCCCACTTGCCGCCTACAAATTCGTTCCATTCAGGTCTCATTTGAAATAGCCTCCTATCAGATATTGAATTAGTGAATGTGTTTTTGTAACTCCTAATCCTATGCCCTTATTATAGGAGAAAGAATCGGGATAGTCAAGGCTGGTAGTGTACTTTTTTCTGTACATAATTGCTATTTTGAAGTTTATTTTTATAAAAATTTTATAAAAACTGTCCATAAAAGGTTATGCTTGCCAGAAGCGGGGAAAAGTATTATACTGTAGGGGCGGAAATGAAACCATAAACAGCAGTTTTCCATAAAAGTGCCCGGAACAGTACATGGCCGCGCTTTTTGACGGGTATATTACCGGGAAGGATATTTGTCCGGGAAGCTGCGGAACAAAAATAGGAGGTTGAGATATGGAAGGAATTACCAAGGAGATGACCATCGGGGAAATTCTGCGGAAGAACCCGGATGTGGCACCGATTTTGATGGAGGCAGGCATGCATTGTCTGGGATGTCCGTCCGCTCAGGGCGAAAGCCTGGAGGAGGCCGCGATGGTGCATGGCATTGATGTTGAGGCGTTGATGAAGAACATTCAGGAAGCGTAATAATGGTGAGAATGCCTGGGGAATCCCCAGGCATTCCTGCTGTTTTGCCCAATGACTCCTTATATTCTGGCCAGAGCCTGCAGCGCGTTTTCCGAGACCACCGCCTCGCAGTGTTCATCCAGATAGGAGGGGGTGGAGGGCATCACCTTTACAAAGGAACCATATTCGGAGAGGATGTTGCAGCATCTGTTAAAGTCGGAGGCATCCTTCTGAGGATGGGACAGCAGCAGCAGATAACTGTCCTCGCGGGTATCCCTGTACAGGGAACTGGTACCTGTCATACCGCCTGCGATGGCGGCGGCAGCCGTTATAAGCAGGTGCAGGGAATGGAATCTGAGCATCCGCATCATCAGCTTTCCCTCCGCATCGGAGGAAAGCTCCGGGGACGACATTTCAGGGGAGGAGATATCCTCGCTGCCCTGAAGCCTGCGGAACAGATCCAGCACCTCGTCAGCCGCCGAGGCGGCATCCTCCCCGGCATCCTCCAGTTCCTCATGTACGGAGGGGGCAAACCGGGCAAATCGGGTATCCAGTTCCTCCGGGTCTTCCACCTTGGTGATAATCAGAACGATGCACTCGGCGTTCATGGGTATGGCTTCGATCATCAGCGGGATATCTTCAGCCTCGAAGCCAAACTCAAAATTGGCCTGCTGCATCATGTCCCGGAACAGGTTTTTGGCCTTCTCCGTCCCATAAGCCAGTTCGCTGATCTGAAGCTCCCTGCTGGCTAAGTCCTCCTTGGTCAGGGTGCAGCGAATCTGGTTTTCACTTACTTTTTCTATTTTCATTTTAGGATCAACTCCTTTCGGATCTATACAAAGGTTTTCCGCAATCGCCCTTACAGCATATACTTTCCCAGGTTCTTCGTCAATAGACCTGGGAATGTTTTAAGAAAAAATTTAATTTTCTACTTGCCAAAATCTGACAGATGACATATAATGCAATTCAGGAGATGCTTCCGATATTCCGTACAGGAAGGGAGGCAAGCGGTCAAAATATCTTTATTTATTCCGAAGATCCGGAACGTTTCGTTCCTCTCATCCTTTTTATTTATAGTATGAGTCAGTCTGTTTTTTGCTAAAATAATCAGGATGTCTTACAAGCGGTTAATGCGTGCTTGATCGGTTTATATAATATATTTCCCACTTTTTAAATTTAAGTCACATTATAATTCAAAATCTGCATTTATATTTTTGCATTGTACTGTCGGAGCTCTCCGGACCAACTATTCCCCCGCGTTTACCCAACACAAATATGGAATTTGCTGACATAATATATCACATTTTTTCCTTTTGGATGCGCAGCATATTGGGAGGAGGGATAACTTGAATGAAGAAGAAGTCCAAGGCGTCCGGGAGATGATACGGATGCAGCTGCAGGAAGTGCAGGAGCGGGGCGTGGGTCTGTATGTGGATAACCGGCCTGCTTCCCCGGACGAAGTGGCCTGCATATGTGTGCAGGAACAAATGGTTTACATGCCCGATTATGTTCTGAACGATATGGGCATTCTTGAACAGGTAAGGTTTGACAGAATCGATCCACAGTAAGCCATGGATCAGTGCCTCGAAACAGGGCGGAACGGATGCCTGCGGCGGAGAATGCCTCTCTAACGGAAAGCAGCTGATAAAAAATAAGACGTTCTGCCGTATTTTGTCAAAATAGGTGATGACGTTGCCGGAATAGTTTGGTATACTATTACATATTGGCGGAAAGGATTGACTTCTTTTCGCCGGTATGTATGGTGTCCTTACGAATAATTAGATTTTCCTTCCTGCACGGCACATGGTGGCGATTACAACATGTACTTTGCAGGAATCGGAAGACCGTAATGTTTGTCGGTCCGGTTGTCTGATTTTTTAGAAAGAAAGAGGTATACAATCTTATGAAAAAAGCGATTCCGGTAATCGTAGCAATCCTGTTGATCGTGGTGATCGGCGCAGTGACGATTGTCAGTATGCTGGTGGAAAAGTACTCCTATTCCAAGGAAAGGGTGGATCTGGCGGAGTATTACGGCCTTACGGCGGAAGGGGCCGGCAGCCAGGTGGCCGTATATCTACAGGATGAGAGACTGGAGATGCTGGCACCTCTGAGGGAGGGGAAATGCTATTTCCCTATAGATATGGTGCATCAGTATTTTAATGATACTTTTTACGCGAATCGCACAGAAGGGGTACTGCTGTACGCGCTGCCTGCGGAGGTGGTGCGCGTGACGCTGGGGAGTTCCGTGGAAGAGCGGAACGGCGGCAGCACGGACCTGGGCTATATGATTGCCTATGAGGAGGGCGGGCGGATCTATATTGCGGCGGATTACGTGCAGCGTTACAGCAATATGCAGCTGCAATACGCCCAGGGCCATGTGCAGGTGTACACCAAGTGGGGCAGCGCTACCATGGCCACTGTGGCAAAAGACACGGCGGTTCGGGTAAAAGGAGGCATTAAGAGCGATATTCTGTGGGATGTGCCCGGGGGCAGTCAGGTAAAAGTGCTGGAGCAGATGGAGACCTGGAGTAAGGTGCGGACCAGTGACGGATATATCGGTTATGTGGAGAACAAGCTGCTCCAGGATCTGACGGAGGTTCAGGAGGTTCCGGTGACGGACTATGTGGAGCCGGAATACACTTCCCTTCGGCTGCCCGGCAAGGTGAGCATGGGCTTCCACTCCATTGGGGGTGTGGGCGGCAATGACACACTGGAGAGTATGGTGGCCGGAACCAAGGGGATGAATGTGATTGCGCCCACCTGGTTCAGCCTCAGCGACAATGAGGGCAATTTCCAGAGCTTTGCCAGCAGTTCCTATGTGGAGCGTGCCCACGGCATGGGATTGCAGGTATGGGGCGTGTTGGACGATTTCAACTACAACAATGTAAACCAGGTGGGAATCAACGATTTTCAGATTCTGTCCTCCACCTCCGTACTAGGGAGCCTACTAGAA
>CAMWSA010000159.1 GCA_947176785.1 uncultured Lachnospiraceae bacterium | reverse complement strand
ATCCTTATACCTTCATTGCATGCGCTTACACACATATCCTGTTCACAAGAGCAACAATCCTTATACCTTCATTGCATGCGCTTACACACATATCCTGTTCACAAGAGCAACGATCCTTATACCTTCAATGCATGCGCTTCAGCACACGTTTCATTCAAAAGACCAAACACACAGGTGTTTTGCCCATTCTACCCTGAATATTTCCGCAGGCACCGCAATATGGGGCACAGCCAACTATTTTTCCTATATGCCCCGCTCCGTCTGGCGCTGCCCTTCCTCCGCATCCTCCAGGCTCTCATAGCCGTACATGCGCACTGAATGGGTCATAATCTCACGGGCAAGGTTCTGCCCCGAAACCGCATGGGACGCTATATATCTGCCGTAAAGCTCCAGCATCTTGTCTGAATAGGTACTGATCTCCCCTCGCAGATATGTCTCATAGGAAGTGTCCCACCCATTGTCCTCATAGGTGTGGATGCTGCGGGCATTGCCCGCCAGACAGGGATAGTCCGCCGCAAACTCCTCCATCCAGGCCACCTGCACGGCTACAATCCTCTCGATAATCTCCTTTTTCTCCGATGTGATCTCCGGGAATCGCTCTTTCATCTGCTCATATTGCCTGGGGGCGGTACTCTCCATCATCCTGCCGTACTTTTCCTCGATCAGATTGTGTCCCCGTTCCAGTTCCCGGTCAAAATCATAGAGATACTGCAGCAGCATTCCATGGCTCCATGTCAGATACTGGCTCTTGCGCATGATGGAAAAGGTGAACCAATCGTCCTGGCAGCTGGCCCTGCCCCCCTCATTCTTAACTGCGTCAAATGCCTTAAACTCCCTGCGGGCTATTGTCTCAGCCAACTCCTCCACGGTCTGATCCGCAATACCGGACTTATACAACAGTTCCGCCACATGTTCCTCCAAAAAACTTTCAATGTCGCTGATATAGCCTGCCCTGTACAGTCCGTGGGCCAGCAGGCCGCCCGCCTGCTCCATCATCCGGCAGGCATCCTCCCCCCGGCTCTCCAGCGCCGCCAGCAGCAGCCGCAGCAATTCCGCATAACTGCCGTTGCCGGCCTTTCCCCCATAAACACCATCGTTGTTTTGACCACGGTTGTCGCCGCCTTGACCTCCTTGATCTTCACAGCCACTGGCATCCCCCATCCTGCGAACCCCCTCCGCCAGCCATTTGTCATGGGGCGGAAACTTTCCTTCCATATAATAGACCAGCTTCAAAGCCTCCCGGGCCGCCCTGCCCAGCATTATGCGGCTGCTCAGTCCGTCCCCCCGCCGCAGCATTCGGCTGCTGTTGTACTGCCCATATTGGCAAAACCGGGCCGCCGCCTCCGCAATCCGCAGATACCGCAGACGCTCCGGGTAATGCTCCGTGAGCAGAATACGTATCCGGGTAAAAATACCCTCTTCGTCCCGGAAAACGCTGCCGTTCACCGCTGCGGCCAGGCCGCTTTCCTCCATCTGCCGGAAGGGAATCAGCCCTGGATTCTCTGTCTCCATGGCCCTGTAAATTCCCTCCATATGTTCCATGCCCAGCAGCCTGCCATAAAATTTTTTTATGGTCTGCACACCCCTGCGGCCTGCCCCCTGCCGGGAAGTCTGATAAGTATATCCCAAAAATGTCCGTGGTAATTCCTCATAAGCCGCCTGTAACTGCTCCCCAATCTCCGCATATACCTGGTCCGAGACCCACATCAAAAAGCTGGGACCCCAATCATGATCCCGGGAAGTCTCGTCGTCATAGCCAAAACAATCCGAACCCTCGCCCACCAGGCCCACAGCGATCCGCCCCTCGTACTGCGGAAACTTCTCATGGATCATGGCCCGGCCATAGGTCTCATAATAAGCCCGGCACAGTTCCATGCCTGTGACCCGCAGTTCCTGCTTTGTCTGCCCGCCCTGGCCTGCCGCGCCTGACCCGATTTCACCCTGTCCCGTCCCGGCAGGATGCCTTTCCCTCAACTCCGTCTCCCTGCAAGCTGCCATGCCGGATTCTTTTTGACCCGATTCTGACAGTTGGGGAACGGGCTGCCCTGTTCTTTCTTTCCCCGCCCCTGAAACTCGTTCTTTCTGTACGCCCGATGTCCGCCTGGCCTCTGCCCTGCCCACGGCTGCACCGCCGTCCCCGTTTGGATCTGCGCCGACTGTTCCCTCCAACTCTTCCCGGGCCGTCCGGCATGCCTTTGCATTCTCCTCCAGTCGGTAATAAGCCTCCGTCCTGCCAAGGCTTTCCTCTATGCCCTGCATGGCCTTGACAAAATATGCCTCCGCCCTGCCATACTCCCCTTTCCTGAACAGATAAGCAGCCAGAGAGGAAAGCGCCGCACAGTAGTGGGCGTCCTTGACACCATGGGCATCAAACATGGCTATCGCCCTCCGAAAACAGTCTGCCGCCAGCTCTTCCTTGCCCAGCTGCAGGTAAGTGGCCGCCAGATTGGCATAACTGCTGGCCTGCTCATAATAGCGCTCCGGGTGCTGCATGGCAATTTCCAGAGCCCGTTCCAGATATGCCCCGGCGGCTTCAAACTCCCCCATCTCCTGGTACAACAAAGCCTTGTTATTATACAGACTGGCTACCAGCATATCCCCCGGCTCCAGGACCTGACTGTAAATCTGCTCCACCGCCCGGTAGCAGGTCATGGCATCCTCCAGCCGCCCGCCGGCCCGATATGCACTGGCAATATTCAGTACCGACGTGGCGAAGGGCAGCGTCCCGGAAAGCCCCATCTCCTGAAGCAAATTCAGCACTGCCTCCCCATAATAATATGACTTCTCCGCCTGCCCGGTCTCCCGGCAAAAACCGATCAATTCGTTCAAAAGCGTCACCGCACTGCCCCGGTCCCCCCGCTGAAGCGCCCGCTCCAGGCTCTCCTCCATCAGCGCCTGGGCCTGAACTCCTCTATTTTCCTCTAAAAGCCTGTCAATCTGTTGTAAAATATCCTCCATATCTACCCCTTTCCCGCATACCTGAAGTCCGTGTGCTACTGCGTTAATCAATATTTGGAAGTGGAGCTTCCAAGCTTTCCTCTTTCCTGCATATCGCTGGCTTTGACTGCGACATTGCGTTGATACGTATTTGGATGTGGAGCTTCCAAGCTTTCCAGCCTTATCTTCCTAGGTTCTTATGCCCGGTACGTCCTTTTTCTTTTAGTAACGCTGTGCGATTCTGTGTGTAATAAGCACCTAAGATTTCTCCTAAGTGCCCACTGTCATTTAGTCATTCTAATCATTTCCAGATTTTTAAAGCTACTGCCTTTTCTCTTTTCTGCTTTATAACCTCGTTTTTTTAGTTCTTTAAGAAAAGTAATCATATAAAACCCATGTGTTATACAATATGCCTTTTCAGTATTTTGCTCCAGAAAAATAATAGTAGCTATAGCCCGTTTCTGTGTAGTTCTGCGGCTTTCTACCTGTTTATCACTGTTGATATACCATTGAAGTCTGCCCATTATATTCCAAAACCAGGTAGGATACTCTGCTGATGTGTCTGTGAATGCTGTGAGTGGTACCTCATTTAATAATTCTGTTTGCTTAAATACAATATTTCCAAACAAAACCCTGGCTGTGTCCTGTGTGCGGGTCAATTCGCTTGTATATACATCAAAATCAGATAAATCTATGTTTACATTCTTTGAGATAATCGGCGATACATCATATAGCTTACAAGCCTTATTGAATTCCTGTGAATTGTACTTGCTTTTCCATTCCATACATACTTTTTGGTGTCGAATAATAATAATTTCCATACCCTCAACTCTATAGCTAATAATTTACTTTTTTAGAAAATCACTGAATTCTTTCAATTCCTTTTTCTTATCTTCTGAAAGGCTGTTAAATTCCGTATCCTGAATCGCACCCTCTAATGTATATAAATGTACCAGACACACATTCGGATATTTCTGCTTCAGCCTGAAAAAAGCGTCTTTTGCACCTGCCTTTATTAGTTCTTCGGAAGATCCAATGCCAACAGATATTAGCTTTCTTTCCATTTCTTTACCGATATTCATCATAGCTGTTAGTTCTGACATATTTATCTCCAATATTTTGTGTTTTGCTTATTCTTAACCCGGATAAACCGGAATCCACACTGAAATGAAGCCATTTTGTGCAAGATTTCTTTATTAAGTGCCTAACCCGGATAACCGGAAACAACAACATTGTGTATCCTTGCGCAAGAAATTCATGTTAAGCGCCATACATTTCTGATTTCCCATTTGCTCAACGCAAACATTATATCACACTCGCAAACACAATTCCATTACATTCTTCTTTTTACAGTTATCTCTTGTGCAGGTCTTTTCCTTTTATTTTGAGGATATTTCCCTTTCACCTCCTGACCAGTCGCAATTTTGAGTCCCGGGCATGCATGGCCAGTTCCTGTAAGGGCGCATAAATACGCTATTGGGGCTGACGTAATTAATTCTTCACTTAATCGTTCCTGTATGGACATTTTACCTGCTGCATAGTATAATAACTCCGTGGAAATAAGTCTGCCGGGAACATGTGGAATATTATACTCACGACCGAATAGATTTTCCAATTCCTGCATGGCACATGATGCATAATTGGGCAACATGCGCCATGCAGGAAGGAAAATCTATTCGGTTGTGAATACAACAGGAGGTAATTATGTCTGACAAAGCAAGATCATCTGAATCTATGACTGCCAAAGAACAATCCGATATGTGGAAAGCTGTAATTGAAAAATCCCTGTCAGAAGTGCAGGACCTCCGAATGCGGCTGCATCCGGCAGCGTTTACGTCTCCTCTGTGGGGAGAATATCGCGGAGCCTATGATGACGCGCTGGAGCAAGTAGCATTTCTCTTTTGTCCGGAGGACCTTGTCCCGGAAATGAAGAAGATTATCCGGCTGGATTTTGAGAAGAAAAACGATTATAGAATCAATTTCGACAATCTGTGTGAAAATCTGTCACATCAGCTTTCCTTTTATGATGCCACATGTCTGGCGATGCCCTATCTGGTATTGCTTCTGGAGCAAAAAAGACGGGCCCAGGATTTTGAATGGCAGCTGCTGATCATCCGGGAGGCTGGCATCATCCTGTCCACAGACCTTTCCTGTGAACAGGCGCAATATAGGAGAGAAATCCCAAAAGAAGCTTGGGACAGCTATCAACTGAGCAAAGAGATTTTACGGGAAATGACAAAAGCTTTTCTGCATCAACATTGGGAACAGATCAAAATAAAATCCCAGGAAGAACTGAAATATTTTGTCTCCGCTCTTTTGGCTATTTTCGGCGATCCTGGGGCAGCATTTCAGCTGGTGATCGGTGGATGGGAACAGACTCCGGCAGAATGTGCTGCTTGCGGTTATTTTGATGAAGACATGGAGGACGGTTTCTATAACGAATCTCTTATAAAGGAAAAAATAGTGCCTGCCGAATCGGTAATCGGAAAATGGGATGGGAAAAGTTTTGAAGACACATACCTCTGGTTCTCCAATCTGGCGCACGAACTGAGGATCGAGGATGAGTGAAAATCCCGTACTATTATGGAACTTATACCTGCCCGCAATGCGGCAGAAAAGGAATATTAATGGAGTGGATGAAAGATAATACCTTCAATTAAAATTCTTGCAATTATGTGCCCGCATACTATTACACAGATATAATAGGCGATTGCAAAATTCGCTTTCCCGGAACAGTGGATGGGCAATGTATACAAAAACGGGCTTGGAAACAAATTTGTGAAACAAATTTACTTCCAAGCCCGTTTTTGTATATGTTGACCAGCCACATCACTAACGGAGACACAAGCCATTTTGACCAGATATCCTTTTGACACCCTAATCCTACAAAGATATAGTCTCTCGGAATCTTTTGGCGGAAAATGGTGGCTTTTGATTCGTATGATCCGTAAAAAGTGGGGGAATCCATAAGACTGGAATATTAGGAGACCCATGAAATAGGGCTTAGAGATTCCGAGAGGCTATAGATATAAAAAGGAAGGGAGAGATATACGGTCACGCTCAGTGCTTTCAGTATAGGCTTTGTACTCCTTGTACTATGGGAACTTGAGACTGTTTTCTGATGATCTCACAGATACCATATCCATCCATTTTAGGTAACAGGACATCTAATAGTCGCTTTCACAGAACACCTGAACACAGGTATAAGATTTCTCTTTGATCGCCATACTATAGGAAACAACATAGAAATTTTTCCTTTCAGTTCCTGCCAAAACCATATGCGCCAGTTTTTGCAAGGCTTCAGAGGAAATATCTAATATCGTAGCTATAAAAAGGCATTACACAGTACAGGTTGAACAGACATACGAGGAGATTATACCATGAAGCTTACCAAATCCCTGGAGGAAAACAGATCCGCCGCCAAGACCCTGCTGCCCATCGGCACCAGCTTTGACATTATTACCAGGGACTTACTGCTGGGTGAGACCCGGGCCTGCCTGCTGGGCATCAACGGCATGTGCAAAACCGAGGTCCTGCAGCGTATTTTCTCTGACTTACAAAATCCTCAGTATATGAGAGACAATGTGGTGGAGCAGCTGCAGCAGTATATGGAAGCCCGGATCGGCTATGCCCAGGTACAGCTGGAAACCGATTGGGACAAGCTCCTGCGCCAGCTTCTCAGCGGCCCTGTGGTGGTGCTGGTGGACGGCTTTGACCAGGCGCTGATCCTGGATGTGCGAAGTTATCCCGCCCGGGGGATCTCCGAACCGGATGCGGAGCCGGTTCTGCGGGGAGCCAGGGACGGCTTTGTGGAGACCATGCTGTTCAACGCCAATCTGATCCGCCGCCGGATTCGTTCTCCCCGTCTGACTTTCCGGCTTTGTTCTGTGGGCACGGACAGCAAAACGGATGTGGCCCTGGCCTATGTGGACAATCTGGCGGACCCGGAACTGGTGGAACATGCCGCCGAAAGCCTGGCCCGGCTCCAGGTCTCCAGCCTGACCATGGGAGCCAAAAGCCTGGAAGAACTGCTGGTAAAGAAACGCTGGTACAATCCTCTGCCCAGCATACATCTGACAGAGAGACCGGATGTGGCCTGCAGTTACCTGATGGAGGGACATGTACTGATCATTGTGGACAATTCCCCCACGGTGCTGATCCTGCCCAGCACCATCTTTCAGTTTACCCAGAGTCCCGACGACTATTACTGCAGTCCCCTGGTAGGCAGCTATTTCCGGCTCGCCCGGTTTGCCTGCATCCCGGTGAGCCTGGTTCTGATGCCCCTGTACCTGCTGATGACATCCTGCTATCCCGACATTTCCGCCAAATATCACTTGCTGGACAGCGCAGATGCCGGGCCGGTCACCATCTTTTTCTATGTGCTGGCAGTAGAGTTTATCCTGGATCTTTTCAAATACTCTGCCGCCCACAGCACCAGCCGCTTCTCCGGCTCCCTGTCCATCGTGGGCGGCCTGATCATAGGGGACATCGCTGTGGAACTGAACTGGGCCTCCGTGGAAGTGCTGTTCTACGCGGCGGTGACACTGTTAGCCACTCTCTCCCTGACCAGCAACGAATTTGCTGACGGGCTGCGGCTCTACCGGCTGTTCCTGATCCTGGCTGCGGGCCTGGGAGGACCGTGGGGGTTCCTTTTCGGGCTGGCACTGGTAATACTGTCCGTTGTCACTACGCCCACCTATGGGAATTACAGCTACCTTTGGCCCCTGTATCCCTTCAACTGGCAGGCCCTCAAGACGCTGCTGCTGCGCTATCCCACTTTCCGGGCTCAGCCCAGCCGGGTGTGGAGGCGCGGCAAACCTCCACAGTCCTCGCAGAAACCCTCCTGATTCCTGCTCCCACATGATACCCTTCCGTCAAAGAGCCAAACCATGAATGCGTGATATTTCAAAAATACCCTCCCTTTGTCATACAAATAGCCTCTCGGAATCATAGAAGCCCTATTTCATAGGGCTTTTATGATTCCAATTCAAACCGACATTTCCCGTTAAAGGTTTCCGGGATACCATATATACGATACCCTCCGCATCATCTCGCACAATTCCGTTCATTCTTTTGCACAATAATATTTAGCGGACTGTATATCTTGCTTCAAGGTTGACCCAAGACAGGGCATACAGGAGAATTTATGTCCATATACTATAGAAAGCTATAATATAACGGGCGTCAATTAATGCGTTGACCTGCATGCCGCCATATGCATTGAAAGCGCAAAGCAAGGATAGACATTTTGCCTCCTCCTGCCGCCGATATGCTTCCTGTGTCCTATGCACAGGCTGCGCACGGCATGGATGGAC
>CAMWSA010000158.1 GCA_947176785.1 uncultured Lachnospiraceae bacterium | reverse complement strand
CCCGGAAGGCCCCCGCCTCTTTCCTGTCCACAAAGTAGTCAAACAGAGGCTCATAGGTCTTTCCCAGCAGGTCAGAGCCCTTGCATTCCCTCAGGATCAAAGGATCTTTCCCAAAAATCCTTTCGTAGCTTGCAAGCGTGTTTTTGCAGGCCACATAGACGCTGTCCTTCACCGCCACATAAGCGTAATCCAGCTTCTCCCCTACGGACAGACACATATTGGAGGGCAGGGTCCAGGGGGTGGTGGTCCAGGCCAGGAAGTACACCTGCTTACCGTCAATGACCTCCTCCGCCCGAAACCGGGCGATGACCCATCGGTCCTGCCTCAGCCTTGTGGAATCGGACTCCCTGGTGTCGGAAATGGACAGGGAGGTCTCGCAGTGCATACAGTAGGGGGTGACACGGTAGTCCCTGTAGATATACCCCTTGTCGTAGCACTGTTTAAAGGCCCACATGACACTCTCCATGAAATCCCGGTCCATGGTCTTGTATGCACCGTCATAGTCCACCCAGCGGGCCATCTGTTCCACATATTCTTTCCATGCCTCGTTGTTGCCCGCCACGATCTCATAGCATTTCTCATTGAATTTGTGGATGCCAAGACTCTTCTCGATCTCGTTTTTGTCCGTGATATGAAGCAGCGTCTCGGCCTGGTTCTCAATGGGAAGCCCATGGCAGTCCCAGCCCCAGACCCTGGGGACGCGGTATCCCCGCATGGTCCAATATCTGGCGATCATGTCCTTGATAAAGGACACCAGTACCGTCCCATGGTGGGGCTTCCCCGTGGGGAATGGCGGTCCGTCATAGAAAACCACTTCCTCCCCGGTGCGTTGCTTTACGGACTTTTCAAAAATCTTCTCCTTTTTCCAGAAATCCAGCACCTCCTCCTGGATCAGCGCCAGTTCCGGCTTGTTTGACAATTCCTCATACTTCATGATAAATCCTCCTCTCCTAATCCGGAAAACCCAAGCAGCACTGCGCAGAAAACATGCCCTTTAACGCAGGAAGTCCTTGCCTGCAAGTGTCTGCATAAGGTTTTGTAGATTTCCTTTCCATACACGGTGCCTGATATCTCTGTCCGGCCTTTCCGGCTTTCGGATACTGTCCGTGTACCGATAGAAAACTACTGTGTAAAAGTTCCGTTTCTGCCCGGACAGTGCGGCTTTACTTCTCAGAAGCAATTCCTAAAGAACAGGAGAATTACAAAAAGCCCCCATCCATTCCAGGATGAGGGCTTGCGCTTCTCAATTTTTACACCACCTGCACGAACATACCAGCATATGCCTCCCAAATAACGGTGGAAAACCGGCACGACTTACTCACGCATACACCAGACCCGCCAAATCTGCCAGCCATGTCCTTGCAATTTTCAGCCTGCAACTCCAGAGTGATTTTCGTATTTTACTTTCCTTGTCAGTTCTCATCTGCCCTGACTCTCTGTAAATTCCGGTAAATACTACTTGCCTCTTTCAACGTTTTCCTCATTTTATAGTATCTGTGGGGGATTTGTCAATAATTTTTTTCCTTAATCCCAATGAGCAAATTTCGGTTTGATATACTCCTGGATAAGTTCAATTCTATCCTTGGCTTTTGGCCTGAATAGAGAAGCGATGGAAGGAAACCGCAAGGACTATATGGTACTCATAAGTGCTATTCCGGTCAGTATGGAAATGATTCGTCATAATATCGTGTGCTTTCTACTCCAAGACGATTCAGTTTTTTCACTATCTTGTCCAGATATTTCTTCCAGAAAGCTCTAAACCACTTATGATTGCCGAACCATTTTACCAGCGTCGGACTGACGGCGTAGTAACATTTGATGAACGCTCTTCCATACCAGGTTCCATTCAATGTATCATCGCGAAAACGCCTGAGTGTCCATACCTGAGGACAGTCATAAGATCCATATACGCAGGTTGCAATATAGCACCCCTTTGCTTTAGGAGCCTTATATGCAGGGTCAAATGCTTTAATTTTACCAGCATAGTATTCTATTTCAGCCCGTACGGAACTTTTAGAATCTCCATTTCCACTGTTATTATATATCGGCTTACCTGCAAAAAATGTTTGTCTAATTGATAATGCATACTTCCAACTGCCCACTGCCATGTCCATAATTTGACGATTTGAGGAAAAATGTACTTCTAATTGTTCCCCGAATCTATACAATATACCAACTATTGCCTGCACTGCATAATTATATTTTCTATTTTCATTTGAATATTTTCTGTTGGCTATAAAATATGCTCTATAGGAATTAAATAAACATGTTGATAAATTCATCAGCCTTCCGTGCATTTCACAAATATTTGTGATCCATCCGTCATCTGATACGTTTTCCTTCATTAACTCTACTGAAACTACGATGCTGCTTTGCATTTGATTGGCTTTGACCGGTATTTCTTCATCATCTGCCCGCATTACAGAATAATAAGTACTATAAAAATTTGGCTCCCAATTATCCGGTTGTCCTTCTAATGCAAGTGTATAAAATTTTTCGGCTTTTTCAGAATCGCCGTTGATCTTATACTTGCGGGCCATCATTATATACTTGTTTGATTGATCGGCAGCTGTAATGTTGATCGTGTTTCCGCCGCTTTGAACATTTACAACATTCCTGACATTATAAGTATTAATAGCTTTTTCAATAACAAAGGCAGTTCCACAATATTTACATATCCCGGCCTCATGTGTATTATCTACTTCAATTTGCGCTCCACACTGCGTACAAATTGCAGGTACCAATGCCATAATGATTCCTCCTACCATTAAGTTAGTATGTCTATATTCTACTACATAATGAAAAAAATTGCGACTACGATTTAACCTGCGTTTCCGCAATGAAACTTTAAAATGCCGTCCAACACCGCAGGAAGCAGACGCTTATTTCGCCAACTATGAGTTGACCGAAGAAAATGAAAAAAAGGCAGAGAGATTTGCAGAGATTATCATTTCCTTAATAGAAAATGAGGAAGAACTGTACCGAATCGTCCGAGAAAACGGCGATGAGATTGAGTGGGATTAGTTATCCGTTCCCTGTTTTTACCGTTTCCATATGGATATCGCCGTCTGTGGAAATCCACAGATGCGATATCCTATTTTATTTCCGTTTTATGCCTCTTCAGCTTTTTAGAGCCTATCCACAAGGTCGTCAGTATAACTTTAATCGGCATTTTTTGCCACTGCCTTAGAAATGACTGTATAAGAGAACCTCATATTATTGAGGTAAATTGGAGCGTGTGCCGAGTCATTCAAATCCCCTTAAAAACATTGCCGGGAAAAATATTCACCTATACTGCCAACGAACAGAATCATCCGCCACATAATCTCCAAAACGGTTGTTTATTCCTGTTGACCACGCATACCATCCTGTAAAAATGGAAAGTTGTTTCATGAAATCAGAGTAACCTTTCACATCATTTAACTGTTCATTAAAATCTTCCATAATTTCGTCTGCCTGAAAACGCTGCCCTTTCATACTGTCAGGCGTTATGTAAAATGGGACATTCTTATTGTACCTGCCACCGTTTACCCACATCTCCATTTTAGCTGTGCTATCGACATCTTCTTTGTAGAAAAATTTGAAATCCTTTGGCGGCGCTATCGCTTCATCTGCCATGCTTGCCTGTCCCACTTGATTTCTATAGGTAAAATTCCATCCACTGTTAAAATCAAATCCACCGTCCAGGGTCAAATCAGAATTCTTCTCTATCCTTTCTGTATCAATGGAATCTATACCCCATTTTCCGGCAATGTCGTTTGCCATTGTTCCCAGCTTTTCTTTGGTTTCGGCGCATTGGTAATAATAATCCGCATTATAATAAACCCAGTCATAGTCTCTATAGCCATAACCTGCGTTGATCGCTGCACCTTCGTCATAGTTTGCCCTTCTGGCAGCCCTGGCATTCTCCTTGGCAAAGATTTCATACATCTGGCTGATGATTTGCTCGTTATCGTCGTCCACATTTCCTGATGATTGATGGCACCCTGCCCGATATTTCCGCATTTCGGTGCAGCACTCATTAAAATACCGGTTCAAATCATCATCGCTCATCCTGCCTGCATAATAATCCCTCATGTGGTCTCCAATATCTTTCTGCATATCATACCCATAGGAATCACCGAAAATGCTTTTAGGCATCGGTGTGGTAATCTGGTAATTGGTATAACAATCGCAGAAAACCATTGTCTGCTCTGCCATTCTTTCAAAAGAGTCTCTAGTCGGTTTAAATGTATCCCGAACTCTATTAACAATTTCGTCATGCTCCCCGATATCATGCCTTGCCATTTGATTAACACTATTCGTGCGGAATCTGTAAAGGTTTGAATTTGTTGAAATGTCCATTGACGTGTTACTCCTTATTTCATTATTGGTAGTTGTCTCTTTCACTCTATGCAAGTCAATTTATACAAAATGACGATACAAGTTTTACTATTACTTATATCGTCATTTTAGCTCAGATCATTTAGAATGATCTGGTTTTAGATATGGAGATACGCCTTATACGTTTACCTCTCTTTGTTTTTTGTTTGGTATAAAACTTGTGTTGACAACCTTGTTCGGTAGGTGTAGTTTTATTATGGAAGCTAAAGTTAAGTTTAGGTCAAGGGGATTTTTCATAATTGCCATATCCACTTTGCGCTATTATGACCGTGAGGGTATGTTTCCAAATATAGAGCTGAGCAATGAGGGTATTCGTGTTTTTCTGATACGGAGATTAACACGCTTAGAGTGATTGAATGCCTGAAATCTTCTTCCCGGTTTGCTTCTGTACCCCGGGTATCCCTTGATTCCGTGCGTTTCCCAAAATACACCAATGGCGGCAGATACGGCAGAAAAAATTGCGTCCATATCACGACCCGCTGGACTTGTAGTGCCTTACCCCAAAGCGCCACAGCCCATAGCAGGGCAGCAGAAACAGTACGGCCAGCAGGGGCAGGAAGATATAGGCCGGGCTGTCGGCCCGTCCCAGAATATACTGCAGGGGATAATACTGGATCAGAGCATAGGGCACGATCACAGTCGCCAGCTGCAGGATGCGCTTGCCGTACACATCTATCGGGTATTTGCCGTACTCTCTGGCCCCATCCGTCAGCACATTCATAAACTCCAGCCCCTCCAACGTGAAGAAGCACAGAGCCGCATAGATCAAAAACAGACCGGAGAACACCGCCGTGCCCCCCACCAGCATAAACAGGATGGTCCACACTTTTCCCGCCGTCCATCGGATCTGGGCCGTGCAGAGCGCATAGACCAGCATGACCACGGCCTGGAGCATCCTGCCCAGCCGGGTCAGTTCAAACTTGCTGCCCAGCACCTGCAAAATTTCCCCCTGGGGCCGCACCAGCACCCGGTCAAACTCGCCGCTCCGAACCAGGCCGGAAAAGGTGTCAAACCCTCTGGCCCACATCTCCGCCAGCGAAAACTCCATCAGCACGATGGCATAGCAGAGCAGTACTTCGCTGTAGCTGTATCCCTTGACCTGGTGAAACCTCTGGAACAGAAAATAGATTCCCAGAAACACATTAAAGGATACCAGAAACTGTCCCATGGCCGTGAACAGAAAAGACGTCTTGTACTGCATCATCCCCCGCACCACGATGGACACATAATGCCTGTATAATCTCCATTTTTGCCGCATGCTTACTCCCTAACCTCCTTGCACCGTCACTCTTCTCTCCGCCCTCCGGCACAGGCCCCGCCCCGCCGCCACCATCACGATCAGCCAGAATACCTGCAGGCAGACCGCCCGCAGCATTTCTTCCCCGGACATGCTGCCGCTGTAGATCCGAAGAGGCACGTTCTGCATGGACGCAAAGGGCAACAGTTCCAGGATATACCTGATTTTCTCCGGGAAAAAGGGCAGCGGAATCACCGCCCCGGCAAAAAACTCCACCGCCGAGACGCAGAAAATCCGTACTCCCTCCGGGGAAATGGTATAGAAGGTCGTGATATACACCAACATGGTAAATGCCACTATAACCAGAAGCCCCAACAGCAGCGTCAGCAGAAACAATCCCCCGTGGGCCCAGCTGGCGGGAAGCCGCAGCCCATAGGGCGCAGGCAGCAGAGCCGCCACCGCCAGGATCGGCACACAACGCAGCAGGGCCTTGGAAGTACGGTTTGCCACTGACCGGGAAAACCACATCTGATAGATGCTGATCGGCCGGCACAGTTCATAGGCAATGTTGCCGTTTCGGATGGCATCAAAAATCTCCCCCTCCATGATCCAGGCTCCAAACACCGCCAAAAACGCCTGCTGCAGCCAGATATAAGTCACCACCGCCTCAAAACGCATGGGAAAAGCTGCCGCATCCACCTCATAGAACGCCTTGTACACCAAAATCTCCATGGCTCCCCAGAAAAACTGGGTGACAATCCCCGCCGCTGCCGCCGTGCGGTACTGCAGCCCCATGGAGAACCGCAGCCGGAAGAATGAAATGTATTTTTTCATATTCACCTCTACATGCATATCGCGGGCCTCGCCTGCGATATTGCACCAATCCGTATTTGGAGCTGCACTTCCAAACTGTTCCTCACTCCGTCCGCCCACCTCTGCGGACTATATCTCATAGCTGCGGTACAGCTGCGCCACTTCCTGGTCAATATTTTCCCCGCCCCGCCGGATATCCTCCAGCGTGCCGTCCAGCAGAATCTGTCCCTTGCCGATCAAAATGATCCGCTTGGTCAGCGCTTCAATGTCCTGCATGTCATGGGTGGTCAGGATCACCGTAGTGCCATGGTTTTCATTTTGTTTTTTGATAAAGTCCCGCACCGCCAGCTTGGACACCGCATCCAGGCCGATGGTGGGTTCGTCCAAAAACAGGATCTTGGGACTGTGCAGCAGGGAACCTGCTATCTCACAGCGCATACGCTGCCCCAGAGACAACTGCCGGGCCGGGGTGCGCAGCAGTTCCCCCAAATCTAATAATTCTGTCAATTCATCGAGATTGGACCGATAAATCTGATCCGGGATTGTATAGATATCCTTTAGAAGTTCATAGGAATCTATGACCGGAACATCCCACCACAGCTGTGAGCGCTGCCCGAATACCACGCCGATCCGGCGCACATGCTCGATTCGGTTCTTCCAGGGCACCCTGCCGTCTATCAGGCAGCTGCCGCTGTCAGGTGTCAATATTCCGCTGAGAATTTTGATTGTGGAACTCTTCCCCGCTCCGTTGGGGCCGATATAGCCCACCATCTCTCCGTCCGGGATGGTAAAGCTCACATCTCTGAGGGCATGGATCTCCTCATACTCCCTGTGAAACAGGGCTTTTACGGCTTCGTGAAAGCCTGCGTTTCTCTTTGCAATCCTGTACGACTTGCACACGTTTTCCATCGTAATCATCGTTGCTTCCTCCTGGTAGTTATGTCTGCACATCTTTCCAAGTAGTCTTTCTCCATCGTACCACGCCGATAGATCCTATTCCGTTTTCCCCTGGTGCCACCGCTCCTGACGCAAGGAGTTTTATCATAACAAAAATGCACCCTCTTGTCAATTCCCCGAGAGGGAAAAAATTGTGAAAAGTTACCGAGAAAAATCCATCTCTTCAGGCTTCCCGTTGTTTTCCTTGCTAAATGGCCCCTGAAGAGATATAATGGGTAAAATGCTTTGCATATAACATACGCGCTCAGTTCTTCTCACACTAATTCCTATCTGCCCGCTTCAGCGTGTACTCAAATCAGGAGGGTGAAAATCCTTTTTCACCCTGAAGCCATTGATGAGGCACATCGGAGGCGTTTAGTAGACACAGGAAACGTTAATTAAGCGGGCGTGTTGTATGTATGGTTCATTTGGAGGGCAGTTTTTATGGGAACATATCTAAATCCCGGCAATAGAGGATTTCAAGAAATTTTACAGTCGGAATATGTGGATAAAACCGGACTGATCGCTTTGGTCAATAAGACAGTCGGAACAATGGAAAAGTTGTCCTGCATCAGCAGGCCCAGGCGTTTTGGCAAATCTTACGCAGCGAAGATGCTGTGTGCGTACTATGACTGCTCCTGTGATTCCCGTGAACTTTTTGACGGCAGGGAGATTGCAGAGACAGAAGGGTATCTGGCTCATCTGAATCAGTATCATGTTATTAATCTGGATATAACTACTTTTCTTTCATTGGCTCAGCGAAAGGGAGTTTCTCTCAAGAACGTGCCCAATATGATCTCAGACGCGATTCAGACAGAATTAGGGGATCTTTATCCGGAGTGTGTATATGGAAAGGATCTCACTGACAGCCTGATACGTTTTGT
>CAMWSA010000157.1 GCA_947176785.1 uncultured Lachnospiraceae bacterium | reverse complement strand
CAAGCATGGGAAACGGGGCCTGTGGAAATGGAACTGACAGCTGCTGATGCTGGCAGCGGGCTGGCGGCGTTTTTTGTGGCGTTATATAATCAGGACAATGGCAGCAGCCAGAAGTTTGAGGATCAGGGGACGGGCAGGATACATATGACTCTGTGTGAGGGAGATGCTCTGTTCAGCGGCGCTTTCACGGTTATTGCCCATGCTGTGGACCATGTGGGGAATAAAGCGGTGGTCAGCAGTCAGATGCAGGGAATATCCCTGCATGTGGAACTGGAAAGGATACTAAAACCCCATGATCCGTTGTTTAAGGCAGGGGAAAGCGGTATTCTGACTATTCTCACCACGGGATATGTGGAACGCGTCGAAGTGATTTTCCCGGATGAGATGACGGTCCTGGATTCTTCTCTAAACCGGGCTTATGTGTATGAGGTGCCAGAATATATCAAGGAAGAAAAACTGACTTTTATGGTTCCGCTGAGAGTGCCTGAGGCGGTGATGGATATTACAGTCAGAGCCTATAAACAGGATACCAGCCTGGAACAGCATCCCCGGTTTGCAACCATGGCGGTGAAGGGAAATGTGTTAGACGAACTTCGCACCAGACTTAAATTTCAGGGAACGGAAGGTGGCGTCTGATGCTTTTCTTCAGGCTGTTTGTCCTGCAACTGATGTTGGCGCTGGCAATTCTGAAACTGATTACCGTGCTGGACCGGGGGCATGGGCTGAAGGCAGACCGGGCGGCGGGCGGTATTCTGCTGGCAGGCTGCTGCCTGGGGGCAGGTTACACTGCACGGTTGTGCGGCCCGCAGCAGCCGGTACTCTGGCCCGGATATCTGGTGCTGGCAGTCTATCTTACAGTATGTACCATCACCGATTTCCAGACCCACAAGGTCTATGACATCCTGCAGGTACCGGCAGCAGTGGCGGGAGCTGTGTTGTGCCTGCTGCAGGTTCCTATGCCGGAAGGAGGGAGAGTACTGGTGAGCTTTGCCCTGCTGCAGTATCTGTTGTTTACGCGATACTATGGTGAAGGGGATGTTATGGCATTTCAGATTTGCAGTCTTTATATTGTGGGCAGGGGAGGGGATTTGCGGACACTGCTGCTGCACATGGCGCTGGCCTTTATCCTGCTGGGAGCGGTGCAGGGGCTGAAGCACAATATCAATCAAAAAGGAAACCTGAAAGTCCCGGTTCCCTTTTTGCCCTATATTGCCTGTAGCCTGCTGTGGTTCCTGTAAGCAACAGGTCAGCCTGTGATATGCGATAAGGAGGAGAACTTATGTATTCGCACATAATAGGCGGTGATCAGGATCAGGTCAGCTCCCACCCAGGCTAAAACCTCCGCATAAAAAATACCTTCCTGTCCCAGTACATGAGGCAGAGTCAGGGCGGCCCCGGTCCGCATGACAAATTCCGCAATGCCGGAGACCATGGGCAGTACAGTGTCTCCCATGCCCTGGAGGGAGGAACGGTAGAGGTGCAGCAGATACAGTACAGGCAGCAGGATGCTCATAATCGCCAGATAGTGATAGGCGATATCCGTTGCCTCCAGCACTTCCTGGGGAGTGCCGGTGATAAAGGCCCCTACCAGCATACGTCCTGTCAGCAGCATGATAAGAGCGATGACTACAGAGGTAGCCAGAGCGATGCCCAAGGCGTGGCGTACTCCCTGGCGGATACGCCGGCAGAGTCCGGCACCCAGGTTCTGTCCCACATAGGTGACCATGGCATAGCCATAGGAGGTGGCGGCGATCTCCAATATTCCATAGAGTTTGTTGGAGGCGGTATAGCCGGCGATAAAAATGACACCAAAGCCATTGACGATAGACTGTATCACCAGCCCCCCCACGGCGATGACGATGTTCTGGGCCGCCATGGGTGTACCCAGGGAAAAAAGCTGCCAGGCCAGCCGGCGGTCAGGACGCAGATGAACCGGCTGGATGCGCAGTATTTCCATCCGCAGGATTACCCGCAGACAATATAGGGCGGCCACGGCCTGGGCGATCAGCGTGGCCGCTGCTGCGCCGCCCACGCCGGTGTGAAAGCCCGCCACGAAAAGGATATCCAGCAGAATATTTAGCACCGAAGCCACCACCATGGCATAGAGCGGAGTACGGCCATCCCCCAGCGCCCGCAGCAGGGAGGCCAGAAGGTTATAAGCCATGACAATGGGGATTCCCGCAAACAGAATCCGCAGGTAAAGCAGCGCCATGGGCAGGATATCCAAAGGAGTGCCCAGCAGCTGCAAAAGGGGCATTACCAACGCCTGACTCAGGATTTCGACGACAATGGCAGAGAAGGCTGAGAGGGTGACGGAGGCTCCCACGGTCTCCCGTAGTTCTTCTGTTTTACCCGCACCGAATTTCTGTGCGGCCAGGATGCAAAAGCCCTGGGTGATGCCTGTGACCAGCCCCAGGATCATCCAGTTGAGCCAGTCGGAAGCCCCCAGCGCGGCCAGCGCATGGACTCCCAGCACCCGCCCTACGATCAGGGTGTCCATCACAGTGTAAAGCTGTTGGAAGATATTTCCAAACATGAGAGGAAGCGCCAGGCCCAAAATCAACTTCCAGGGTTTGCCTTCCGTCATAATCTGTGTATTTTTAGACATGTGTCATCATTCCTTACCACCAAAGCTTTGTACTTTGGAATCATAGCCGGATTATACTTATAGCAAACGACATAACAAATTTCTGCTTTTGTCTCTGCAAAAGCCATATATGGAAGCTATTGCAGAACCGTAAGCGAAATTTCCAATGTCGTTGACTATACGAATGAGTAGGCTTTCGTTCCTGCACGGCACATGTTGTCCGATCAGGCAACATGTGCCGTGCAGGAATCGGAAAATTTCAGCACTCATCCGTATAATTCAGTTTAGGGCATAAAAAGTGGCAAGTCAATGTATTTTCTTGTAAAAAGGGAACGGATGGAAATTTGATTGCTGTTTATTGTTGTAGGCCCGGCTATTTTTTGGTATGATAGAGATGCCGTGCAGGAAGGAAAAGCTAATTGTTTGTGAGTATAAATTGTTGATTTCCGGACAGCACCCAGGTATACATAGTAAACAATATAACAAATTTCTGCTTTTGGCCTGCAAAAGCCATATATGGAAGCTTTTACAGGATCGAAAGCGAAATATCTACTATTGTTGACTGTAAATACAAATAAGAGGATGGCAGGAAGATGATATCCATAAGCGTATGTATGATTGTAAAAAATGAGGAAGCGGTGTTGGCACGATGCCTGGACAGCATTGCGGATCTGGTGGATGAGGTGATTATTGTGGACACCGGTTCTACGGACCGTACCAAAGAGATCGGGGCGGGGTATACGGACAGGATCTATGATTTCCAGTGGAGCCACGACTTCAGTGCCGCCCGCAACTATGCCTTTTCTCTGGCATCCTGTGACTATATCTACAGCGCGGACGCCGACGAGGTGCTGGATGGGGAGAACAGGGAGCGCTTCCGCCTGCTGAAGGAGCAGCTGCTGCCCGAGGTGGAGATCGTGCAGATGAAATATGGCAACCAGCTGCAATATAATACGGTCTACAATTACGATGAAGAATATCGCCCCAAGCTCTTTAAGCGTCTGCGGCAGTTCACCTGGATAGAGCCCATCCATGAGAACATACGTCTGCAGCCAGTAATCTATGACAGTGATATCGTGATCACTCATATGCCTCAGGAGAGTCACGGCAGCCGGGACCTGGCCAATTTTGAGCGTCAGGTACGGCAGGGGCGCAGGCTTTCGAGGCATTTACATAATATGTATGCCAGAGAACTGTTGATCGCGGGAGAACCGGAGCATTTCAGAAGAGCCTGCGCCTGCTTCGAGATTTCCGTGGAGGACATGGAGCGCAGTGGGGAAGAACTATTGGAGGCTTTTTGTGTATTGGGCAGGGCTTACCGTGTTATGGGGGATGCTCTGGGATTTTTCCGGTATGCCATGAAGGCCATGGCGGCGGGAGGATGTTCGGAGATCTGCCTGGAACTGGGGCTTTTCTATGAACAGGATCGACAGGACCCGGCGGAGGCCGCCATGTGGTATTACAATGCGGCCTATGAGACAGAGCCCATACTGATTCTGGAGAGCGGCAGGACGCAGGCTCTGGAGGGCCTGATCCGCTGTCACCGGCAGATGGGAAAGGAGGAGCAGGCGGCGGAGTATGAGAGGCAACTGGGCAGCCCGGCCGACAATATATAGAAGATTAGCATAAAATCAGCGCTAAGTTTATCCAATTCCGGCACATTACATGCTGCATAATCGGGCGGCATGTGACGTGCAGGAGGGAAAATCTAACCGCTCGTGCGTATAATCATTTGAAGCGTTGAATTCCAGGGGCAGAATTTGGAATAATGGTGGACGGATGGCGGTGACAGTGGTATGATGATATCTGTCCCGGGGACGGGTATCACAGGGACAAAACAACAGACAAGGAGATAACAATTGATGAAATGGGAGGAAAATGTTCGTAAGGCGGTTCCTTATGTACCGGGGGTGCCGCCCATTCACGGGAATATGATTAAGCTCAATACAAACGAGTGCCCCTATCCCCCGGCTCCTGGAGTGCAGGCAGCTCTTGCGGCCATGCAGAGTGAGGATATGCGCCTGTATCCCGACCCTGCCTCAGAAGTGCTGGTGCAGGGATTGGCGGATTATTATGGTGTGAAAAAGGAGCAGGTATTTGTGGGGGTGGGTTCGGACGACGTGCTGTCTATGGCGTTTTTGACGTTTTTTAACGGGGACAGGCCCATCCTGTTTCCTGACACCACTTATTCTTTTTATGAGGTGTGGGCTGATCTGTATCGGATACCTTATGAGACCTGTGACCTGGATGGAGACCTTCATATCCGCCCGGAGGATTATAAGCGTCTTAACGGAGGCGTGATTTTTCCCAATCCCAATGCTCCCACCGGGGTGTATGAGCCATTGGCGTTGGTGGAGGAGATTGTGGGGGCTAACCGGGACGTTGTGGTGATTGTGGATGAAGCCTATATAGATTTCGGCGGTGAGAGTGCGCTTCCTCTTATTCAAAAATATGACAATCTTCTGGTGGTCCAGACATTCAGCAAGTCCCGGGCAATGGCGGGGCTGCGCATCGGCTTTGCCATGGGAAATGAGAAGCTGATCAGATATCTTGGCGATGTTAAGTTCTCCATCAACTCCTATACCATGAATCGGCCCGCGCTGGCCCTTGGCATGGAGGCGTTGAGGGATAAAGCCTACTTTGAGGAGATCACGGGAAAGATCGTAAACACAAGAGAGCGGGTGAAAGGGGAGTTAAGGGAACTGGGATTTTCCTTTCCGGATTCCATGGCCAATTTCATCTTCGCCTCCCATAAACGGATTCCGGCGCGGCAGATTTTCCAGGCTCTGAAAGAGCGGGATATCTATGTGCGATACTGGGACAAGCCTCGAATCAATAATTCCCTGCGGATTACTGTGGGGACGGATGCGGAAATGGATACATTGCTCGCTTTTTTGAAAGAATACATTAATCGGAACTCAAAATAGCCGGCAAAGAAGAAGGCAAGAAGAAATTTTGAACGGTATGCTCCCGGAAAAACACTGCTCCATGTCAGGATGACATAAAGCGGCATGTTATGGGGCATCGGCCCTGTGTTCCTGAAGGAGACATGCGGAACTTAGCCTAACGACCGAAAAGATTTTCCAATTCCTGCATCCCCATGCTGCGAAAACGGGCAGCATGTGACGTGCAGGAAGGAAAATCCAATCGGTCGTGAGTATAAAAGTAGGAGGAAAAGATGTTAAAACACTATTTGATTATTTTTTTGATTTCCATGGTTCCCCTGATTGAGTTGCGGGGCGCTATTCCCTATGCTGTGGGTTTTGACCTGCCGCTGTTGCCCAGCTATATTATCTGTATTCTGGGCAATATGCTTCCTGTGCCGATTATATTCCTGTTTGCCCGCAAGGTGCTGGAGTGGGGGGCTGACAAGCCTGTTATCGGCAAATTTTTTACCTTCTGCCTGGAGAAAGGACATAAGGGGGGAGTGAAGCTACAGCAAAAAGCCGGCAGAGGGCTGTTTGTGGCGCTGCTTTTGTTTGTGGGTATTCCTGTGCCCGGCACCGGCGCATGGACGGGCACTCTGGCGGCCAGCCTGCTGGACATGGATTTCAAGTCCAGCGTGATCGCCGTGTTATTGGGGGTAGTGCTGGCGGGTGTGATTATGGGGCTGATCAGTGCGGGTCTGTTTGGAGCGATCGGATTGGCAGTATAGATTTTGATTGCAGGCATTTGTGCTGAGTAACGGGCGGCTCACTCCCCTGTGTCCTGAAAGGGAGTGAGCAATCGTTTGTAAGCCCAGACATGCAGGAAAGGGATAAAATGGCGGATGTATATTCGGACTTTGCCAGGGTGTATGACGAACTCATGGATAATGCTCCCTATGGGGAATGGTGTGAGAATATTGCCGCACTGATTCAGAAGTATGGGATCAGCAAGCCCGTGCGGGAGGGGGCGGCATCCGGTTCAAGGGCTGTGGCGACAGGCGGCCCGGGTGTTTGGAGAGATACAGGGGGGCTTTCTGCCAATATTACAGGGACAGGGCCGCAAACCTCCGATCCGGATACCCTGCTGGCATCCGAGCGCAATCTGGTGCTGGATCTGGGCTGCGGCACCGGCACGCTGACGGAACTGCTCTATCAAAAAGGATATGATTTGATCGGCGTGGACAATTCTCCTCAGATGCTGGATGTCGCCATGGAGAAGCGGGCGGAGAGCGGCAGCGATATTCTGTACCTGTTGCAGGATATGAGGGAACTGGAGTTATACAGCACAGTGGGCACTGTGATCTCTGTCTGTGATTCTCTGAACTATCTGCTCAAGGAGGAAGATCTGCTGCGGGTATTTCGGCTGGTGGACAATTATTTGTATCCGGGAGGGCTGTTTCTGTTTGATTTCAATACGGTTTATAAGTACAGCCAGGTCATAGGGGATACTGTCATTGCGGAGAATCGGGAAGATTGCAGCTTTATCTGGGAGAACTATTACCATGAGGAAGAGGAAATCAACGAGTATGACCTGACGGTCTTTGTGCAGGAGGAGGGAGACCGTTTCCGCCGGTTTACGGAGAATCATTTTCAGAGAGGATATACAGTGGAGCATATGTGCAGACTGGTGGAGCAGGCAGGGATGCAGGTGGTTCGGCTGCTGGATGCGGATACCCTGGGGGAGGCTTCTGATCAGAGTGAGAGAATTTATGCTCTTGCCAGGGAGTGCAGGAAGATACAGGAAGTCCCAAAGTAGAATTTCTTCATATATGGATTGGAACGGACAGAGTGTATCGTGAGTGAGATATAGAACGGGTGTGGAGGTTATATGAAGGATTATATAGTGCGTGCCACGGCGGCGGGAGCGCAGATCCGGGCGTTTGCAGCAACCACCAGGAATCTGGTGGAGGAGGCCAGGAGGGCTCACAATACCAGTCCGGTGATGACGGCGGCATTAGGGCGTCTGTTGACGGCGGGAGCCATGATGGGGGTTATGTTAAAGGGAGAAAAAGACCTGCTGACCTTGCAGATCCGGGGAGAGGGCCCCGGCAGGGGCCTTACGGTGACGGCGGACAGCCTGGGACGGGTCAAGGGCTATCCCCTGGCGGCGGATGTGATTCTACCGGCCAATCCCCAGGGAAAACTGGATGTGTCCGGGGCTATGGGCGCAGGGACATTGAGTGTGATCCGGGATATGGGAATGAAGGAGCCATATGTGGGGCAGACCCCTTTGCAGACCGGGGAGATAGCGGAGGATTTGACATATTATTTTGCCACATCGGAGCAGGTACCCTCCAGCGTTGGCCTGGGGGTGCTAATGGAACGGGACAACACGGTAAAACAGGCGGGCGGCTTTATTCTCCAGTTGATGCCGGATACCGAGGAGGCGGTGATTGCCCGGCTGGAGAAGA
This sequence comes from uncultured Lachnospiraceae bacterium, assembly GCA_947176785.1. Lineage (GTDB taxonomy): Bacteria > Bacillota > Clostridia > Lachnospirales > Lachnospiraceae > Acetatifactor. The sequence continues at coordinate 334 of CAMWSA010000157.1, read as the reverse complement.
ATCTCACATGGGTATCTTCCGTCACTTCCCTGCTGGAGAAGGGCAATACGCCAGAGCAGATTCTGCAGCTTTTGCTTGAAGGGCTGGATGTGGAGTTTTCTGATACTCTGGAGACCGGGTTTTTCTGTAACTGTAACAAATCCCGGGTGGAGAAGGCCCTGATCAGTATAGGCCGGGAGGAATTGCAGGAAATGATTGACGAAGGGCAGGAGATAGAGGTGAACTGTCAATTCTGCAACCGCCATTATCTCTTTTCCGTGGAGGAGCTTGGTAATCTTTGCGGAAGGGCTAAGGGACTGGGGAAAAAATAACTTATGCTGTGCTATATGAACGC
>CAMWSA010000156.1 GCA_947176785.1 uncultured Lachnospiraceae bacterium | reverse complement strand
ATTTAATAGTATTATGAAATTCATCTAATGTCAATCAAAACATATAAATATGTTTCACATATTTTTCTACTGTTTTTTGTCTATTTTAGCTTCTTGCTAAAATATTACAAATTTTATAGAATATATGACAGATTAAACTGTTATGCAATTGGCTTATACTAACCAGCGCCTGGATTTCCCTTTCCTGTGCGTCACATGTTGCGTAATCGGACGACATATGACGTAAAAGAAGGAAAATGTATGCGTCCGCCAGTATAACTTTGCAAATACTATGGTAAACGGCCTTGAAATTTCTGCTTTCCATTCTTGCCAGAACCATATACACAGGTTTTGCAAGGCTTCGGGAGAAATATCCAATGCCGTTGACTATATTCCTTATGACAGCGAATCTAAAGATATTGTGAGGTATGTATTATGTTATATTTTCAATCTATCGGAGAGGCGGAAACCGTATTCAAGGCCCTTAGTACCCCCATGCGTCTGAAAATCATGGAAATGATTTACAAGGATGACAAGCTGAGTATGAACGACCTGGCGGAGGCCCTTGGACTGACCAACGGCGCTATCTCCATGCATGTGAGCAAGCTGGAGGAGGCGGGACTGGTAAGGATTCGAACCACTTCCGGCAAAAGGGGCATCATGAAAATAGTACTCCCCCGGTATGACCGCCTGATGATTGACCTGGCGCCAATGACGGATGTGCGGCACTGTTATACGGATGATATCCAGATCGGTTATTATACCACCTGCAGCGTGTCCCCGACCTGCGGGCTGGCCACCAATAAGGATATCATCGGCTCTCTGGACGATGCCAGGGTGTTTTCCTTTCCCGAACGATTCAAAGCCGGGATCTTGTGGTTTGGCAGCGGCTATGTGGAATACAACCTGCCCAACCACCTGCAGGCAGGGCAGACTCTGACAGAACTGCAGATCTCCTTTGAGATCTCTTCGGAATGTCCCAATTATAATGAGGATTATCCCTCGGATATTCATTTTTCCATCAACGGGATCCAACTGGGCATGTGGGTAAGCCCCGGCGATTTCGGTGCCCGCAAGGGATATCTCTGCCCTGCCTGGTGGCCGGAGCTGCTGAACCAGTACGGCCTGTTAAAAACGCTGATTATCAACGGAGAAGGATGCTTTATCGACGGGACCAACAAGATATCCGATGTAAAGATTCAGGATCTCAACATAAACTACAACAGCTATATCAGCTTTCGGTTTGAAGTGCCCAGGGATACCGCCAATGTGGGGGGATGTACTCTGTTTGGGGAAGACTTTGGGGATTACAACCAGGCTATCAAGATGAAAGCCTATTATGAGGAAGAGAAGGAAGGGTAGGCCCTCCTCAGGACATGCCTGCGGCGATTCGCTTTTCCTTCCCACACAGTGCATTGTGTTCAAGTATGACACGCGCGCTGTGCGGGAATCGAAAAATATTGTTGTTTGTCAACACAGTAGGGTCTCACTCAACAGTATTATGGTAGTCGAACACGGGAAAGCCCTTTTCATCCCACTCCACCCTCATCAGTCGGGCATGGCGGTTGGGGTCGTACAGCGGGTCCCCCTCGATCTTTGCGTAAGGCCGTCCGTGGTATACGCAAATATCCGTGCCGTCCTCCAGGGTGGTAAAGCTGTTGTGTCCCGGCCCGTAGATCCCCAGGGATGCGTCGCTGGCCAGCACCGGATACCGCTCCTTCTTCCAGGCCCTGGGATCCAGGATATCCTCATCCTCACCGATGCTCAGCATTCCCATACAATAACATTCGCCGGTGGCGCTGGCAGAATAGGTAAGGAAGATCCTGCCGTTTTTCTTGATCACCGCCGGGCCTTCATTTACCCAGATATCCTGCCTCTCCCAGTCGTAATCGGGTGTTGTCAGCAATACCTGGGCCGTAGCCAGCTTGACGGGGGATTCCATTTGGGCAATATATATGTTGGAAATCTGAATTCCCACACTGACCTTTTCCGCCCAGACAAAATACCGCTTCCCTCTGTGTTCGAAGACCGTCGCGTCCAGAGAAAACGCCTTGAAGGAATAGATATCATCCTTTGCCCTCTGTATTTTTCCTCTCTCCACCCAGGGGCCGCGCAGCGGGTCCTGTCCCATGCATTCCAGGACATAGGGCCTGATCTTCCAGATATTTTTCTGCCTCCCCGCCGCAAAATACAGATACCATCTCCCATCCAGGTAGTGAAGCTCCGGAGCCCATATGTGTTCGCTCATTTTCCCGCTTTTATGCCTCTTCCAGACAGTGACCTCACTGGCGTCCTTAAGCCCCATAAGGGTATTCGAGCGGCGCAGTATGATCCTGTCATAAGCAGGGACGGATGCCGTAAAATAATAGGTCCCGTCCGTATGCCGGTAGATATAGGGGTCTGCCCTCTGTTCTATAAAGGGGGTATTGATACTGTCCATGTTGATTGATTCCTCCTTCTGCCGATAGCCTGTTCTCCTATTTCGCTCACGGACGGATAGCTTTTCCTTCCTGCACACCACATGCTATAGATTATGCCGCATGTAATGCGCAGGGCTTGGAAAATATTGGCGTCCGCCAGCATATGTCGGCTCGGCTCCAGTCATTTTTTCCTGTATTTTCTAATCTTTTTAACCACATAATGTATATCCACGCCCACTGTGGCTACCGAAGCCATAATGAAAATCCCCTCAATGGTGAAGTGGATATAGGATGTGGTGACAAAACTGATAATTAAAAGAACCAGCATAAAATAAGCAAACGCAATTGCGGTTGTCACAAAGAAAAATATGATGTCTTTCGCAATATCCACTTTCCTGCTGTCTCTGTTTTCAAATTCCATGCTGCCTCCTTGTGCCTGTGAATACCCGCCAGCCATTTTGCGGGGATGTACACCGATTACCGGCAACGGCTGCCCCACAGCGTTATCTGGTCATTCAGCCCCACCGCCGTAAAGGTCATCGTCTCGATGGTGGTGTATTCAATCTCCATGGAGACGGTCACACCGCTGTATTCCTGTCCGTTAAAATGCAGGCTGATATAGGACGTACCGGATTCCAGTTCCCAGGTCCCCTCATAGTCGCCGGTTATTTTTCCGTCCTCCGTAAGGGTGATGAACTCAGGCCGGTTTACATCCAGATTCTCATAGTCGATGTCCAGCTCGTGCAGGATGATCTCATAATCACCCGCCACCTCCGGGACGGAATAACCGCCAGGCTTCAATGCCTCCCCGGTGGTCTGGTAGGGCGCTGCCACAAGCCACCCCTCTTTTGTGGTAAACAGCTGATGCACCTTCACATTGTGCCCTTCCGTGCCGTTGGCCGTGCGGGTGTGGAATACCATGTAGGCCCTGCCGTCGTCATCCACAAAGGCGGAATTATGGCCCTGGGCCACCTGCCCCACATTGAAATTACGCCACTTGTACCCTCCCATCAGGCGCACGCCCACGGAAAGGTTAAAGTTCTGCACAAGACGGTCAAAATACGGCGAATTCCCCAGCAGGTCCACATAATCCCCATCCGGCCTCTGAGAGCGGAAGATACGCACATTGTAGCCGCCCCTGGCCTCCAGCGCGCCGTAGGAGATAAAGAGATAATAGTAATCCCCTATTTTCTGGATATAGGATGCCTCCCCTGACGCATAGGAGCCGCCGGCGATCTTGGTTCCGAAATAGGCGTCCGAATGCTCATTGCTTTCATAGGTGACGGAATAGTCCCGCAGCCCTGTCTCTTCGTCCAGTTCCAGCATAAAGATACCGCCTGACCAGGAGCCGTAGGACATCCAGAGGTTGCCGTCATCGTCAAAGATCACACAGGGGTCAATGCAGTTGGGCCACATATCACCCCATTTGCGGTTGGCAATTCCGTTTACAACATAGCGCTCCGGGATCTCACTTTCCCCCAGCACCCTGGGCGCGTCAGTCTCGCCGTAATTGTCTGCGTCGAACCCTCCGTATACAATGGAACCGGCATACTCGTAGGGCCCCATGACCGCATCGGCAGTCAGCAGCACAATATTGGATTTCCAGTCATCCCCGTTGGCACTTAAGTACATGCAGTACTTTTCCATATGAGGATTGTAGATGATATCCGGCGCCCAGAGATAACCGTTCCAGCCGTCCGCGTTTTCATCCTTATTCCATGCCTTGACCTGATCCCGGACTTCCTGGCTGAAGCCCTCCTGAATCCGGGCATCCAGGCTGGTCCAGTTATACAGATCCTCCGTGCTGCCGCCCGTGAGAAAGGTACCGAAAATATAATATGTGCCGTCAAAATCCTTAAAGATCGAGGGATCATGGCAAGTAATCTTCTGATATGTCTTTCGCTCTTCCGGTTCGATGACCATAAGCTGCTGCTCCAGCTTTAACTCCATCACTGCCCGGATTACCACTTCCTGGCCTCCGTAGGTAAAATTCACATAGGGCCTGACCGTTATGGTTTCATTGCCCGCAGCCTGGGCCGGCAGCGCCTCCCCGGCCAAAAGCGCCGCCAGAAACAGTGCCGCCGCCTTTGCCCCCTTCTTCTTTTTGAGAAGGAGCGCCACTGCTGCGACAACGGCAATGACTGCCACAGCAGCCACCGCTGCGCCCACTGCCGGTCCAAAGCCGCCTGCGGCCCCTCCGGAAAAGACCTCTGGATCACCTGTCAGTGTGCCCGTAAGGGTATGGCTTTCCCCGGAGGGGATCTCCGGGAGGGAATCCGGCATGGAACTGCTTTCTGTCGGGACCAGCCCCTCCGTATTGCTGTAGGTAAACGAGGAAGCCTCGATATCCCACTTATCCTTTCCGTTTTCCACAGTGACAGAGTACCGGACCTCTTCCCCGGCCTTGTATTCCTCTTTATCCGTCTCAATGGTGACAGTAATTCCGTCGGTAGTAACACTGTGGGATGCCCCCTGGGCCTGGGCCTGCATGGGTATCAGAAGCAGGCCGGACAACAGCAGCCCCCATGCGCATCCGCATATCCTGTGTTTTATTCTATCTGCCATTATTTATTCTCCTATTAGAGTTCCGCATCCGTGTGCCGTTCGGACGGATGCCTGTTTTTAAATCTCCGCCCCATATCTCACCTGAAATAAACGGAATTCCACCTCAGTTCATTCTTGAAATCTCTCAGGTTTGTTCCGGTGTCGATCACCACATTTTCAATGCCCATGGCATCTGCCCAGTCCACCATCTGCTCCACGGACAGATCATAGGAAAACGCGGTGTGATGTGCGCCCCCGGCCATGATCCATGCGGCGGCTCCCGTCTCCAGATCGGGCATGGGTGTCCAGAATGCCGTGGCCACAGGCAGCTTGGGCATGGGCTTCTCCGCCCTTTTGCACTCCACTTCATTGATGATCAGGCGGAAACGGTTGCCCAGGTCCACCAGGGATGTGGCCACACCCTTTCCTTCTTTCGCAGTGAAGACCAGCCTGGCCGGGTCCTCTCTGTTGCCCATGCTCAATGGATTCACTCTGATGGAAATCTCTCCCTGGGCGATGGTAGGGCAGACCTCCAGCATATGGGCCTGGAGGATCCCCTCTTTTCCGGGCGCCAGATTGTAGGTATAATCCTCCAGGAAGGAGGTGCCCTTTGCGTCCTTCACGCCGGCTGTCATAATCTTCATCAGCCTGACCATGCCTGCCGTCTTCCAGTCGCCCTCCGCGCCGAAGCCGTAACCCTTCTCCATCAGTCTCTGAATAGCCAGGCCCGGAAGCTGCCGCAGTGCGCCCAGCATGCCGAAATGTGTGACAACGGCCTGGTAATTGCCCTCCTCCAGGAACTTCTCAAAACCGATCTCAATGGCAGCCTGCACCGCCACGGCTTCCCTGAATTCCTTTTCGTCCCTGCCGTCCGTCAGCAGCTTGTATTTTCCGTAGTACTCTTCCACCAGGGCATCGGTATCCGCCCTGGACACTGCCTGGACATATTCTATGGCATCATTGATATTGTAATGGTCAATCTCCCATCCGAATTTGATCTGGGCCTCAACCTTGTCGCCTTCCGTAACCGCCACATTGTTCATATTGTCGCCCACCCGGCAGATGCGCAGATGACTGGATTCCATCACTCCCACCGCAGTGCGCATCCAACTGCCCAGCTTTTCCTGCAAGGCGGGGTTGGCCCAGTGGCCTACGATAATCTTGCGCTCGATTCCCATGCGGCTCACAATATGCCCGTATTCCCTGTCGCCGTGGGCGGACTGGTTCTCGTTCATGAAATCCATATCAATCTCATCGTAGGGGATTTCCTCATTGAACTGCGTGTGCAGGTGGCACAGGGGTTTTCTGTACTCCTGAAGACCGATGATCCACATCTTTGCGGGTGAAAAAGTGTGCATCCAGGTGATGACGCCCGCGCACAGTTCATCCCCGTTGGCCTCGTTCAGCGTCCTTCTGATGGACGCCTGGCTGATCAGCGTGGGTTTGCACACCACCTCGTAGGGCAGTCTTCCCGACGCATTCAGGTTTTCCACGATCTTTGCGGAATGCTCCGCCACTTTTCTGAGGCACTCGTCCCCGTACAGATCCTGTGATCCGGTGCAAAACCAAAACTGATATTTTTTTCCTGTCTCCATATTCTCTCCCATCCGTCCGCCGGGGCGGACCTCCAAAACAACCGCAAACAAAAACCATTTGTGAGAAACACCCCGGATTAAGCCTTATATAACCCGGAGTGTTTCTATTGATCACAAAACTTTCCTTTTCCCTGCTGAAGGTTACTGAATGTCGATGAAGGAGCCGTCTACAGTCAGGCAGTAATACAGATCGCCATCCACTGCGATACCCTTATAGGACTGGTTGTAGGTGGTTCCTGCCGCGGAGGTAACCTTCGCCACAATATCCGCCGTGCCGCCATTGTTGGTGACGGTCAGTTCCACATCCGCGCCGTCAATGTCAGCCTTGAAGGTATCCCAGTTCCAGTCACACTCTGCCGTTGCGCCTTCATAGCTGTCGCCCCAGCCAAAGTTATCCGCACGCACTACCACATATTCCTTGTAATCCGCATTGTCATCGGCGGAATGGGCATCCGCCACATTCTGCAGGATCACCGCAAAATTGTTCCAGTTCTCCAGCTGGCTGGTATAATTCTTAAAGTTTGCAGTCACCGACTCGCCCTCCGGAACTGCCACTACCTCCGAGAACTCGGTCCAGAAAGCTGTAGAGCAGTCCTGCGCGCCTACCAGAGTACCGGTAATCTCCACGTCGCTGTGATCTACCGCCACAGGCTCCGCAGGCTCTTCAGCATTGCCGCCGGAGCGCGCGTCAAAGTACTCCACTGCCACGGAAGGATCTCCCAGCTGATACAGGGACAGAACCTGGCCTGCGGTCAGGGCCTGGTCATATACATACAGATCGTCCACATAGCCCACATACAGAGGGTCCCAGTAGTTGATACCGAAATAGGACTCAAACTCGGAGTCGCCGGGCTGCATTACATTGGGGGCCAGGCTGGCATCCCAGGTCCACTCCTCCCAGTAGGTGTGGTTTGTATAATTGTCATTGGAATCATACATCAGCTGGCCGTTCAGATAATACTGGGCACCCACTGTGGTAGTGCCGTTAGGGCCGTCCTGCTTCTCGCCGGAACACACGATGGTGATCATAGCCCACTCCTGCTTGCCGTGAGCGGTGTCATCCCAGCCGGACATCCAGGGCCAGCAGTCCGTGCCGTCCTGGGCATCGCTGGCTTCGTTACGGCTCCAGATTGTGGGATAAAGCTTTGCGTTGTCCGCGCCCCATCCCGTCTGGGTGACATTGATCCAGGTTACATTATTTCCGACATCCGCTGCCCTGCCAATATTGTAGCCAACCTGCAGGGTAGGGCCAAAGTCAAAGAAAAATCTTGCGTTTACCCAGTAGGAAATAGTATAAACATCCGTGTTGGTAGGCTCCAGGTTGAGATCCAGGCCATAGGTGCTGTCCATATACAGAGCCTGGCCCACAGCACCGTCCGCATAGATGGGGGCAATGTCGGAGGGTACGATATCATAGGTACCGCCGTCGTTGGCACTGTCGTCCGCCTTATTTGCCTGCACCACTACCTTATAGCCCTCATCGTCGCCGTCAAAGGTGTAATGGGCAAAGGCATCGGGCAACGCCTCCGGTGTCACTTCCACAGGAGCCTCTGTTTCGCCCTGGACTTCAGAACTGCCTGTCTCGGCCTCGGAACTGTTTCCGGCCTCGCTTTGCTGCTGGGAGGACTCATCACCCGCAGGCGTCCCCTCGTTCCCACATGCCGTGAGCATAGTTCCCATCATGGCACCACACAGTAGAATGCTTATTAACTTCTTTTTCATATTGTCCTATATCC
>CAMWSA010000155.1 GCA_947176785.1 uncultured Lachnospiraceae bacterium | reverse complement strand
GCAGAAAAGGGCCCGGCGGGGAAGGCCGGGAAAGCACTCAGGAAGCGGGGGGGCAGACAGAGGGCATCACCGCCGCGGGGAAGGAAAAGGGCAGGCAGTATATGCCGCCGGGGAAGGGGGACGCAATGGCGGGAAAGCCGGAAGATTCCCCCAAAGAGGAACTTATGGGGAGTGGTTTCCCGGAGAAAAATCCAGTGGGGAGTAATTCCCCGGAGGATTCCGGGCAAGAGGGACCGCCAGAGGAGGCGGGGCAAAACGAGGAGCCTTTTGCGTTTACCCCCCATACCACGGAACGCACCGCCGGTTTCCCGGAGGAGGGAAGGGGCGTGTATAGTACCAACGGCATATTGATAGATGTGGAGACAGAGGAAATCCTGGCCTGCCGGGATCCTTACCAGCGGATCAACCCGGCGTCCATGACCAAGATTCTCACTCTGCTGGTGGCGGCAGAGCATGTGGAGGATTTGCAGGATACCTTTACCATGACCGCTGAGATTGCGGACTACAGCTATCGGCATGACTGCAGTATAGCGGGGTTTGGCGTGGGCGTGGCGGTAACGGTGGAGGAGTTGATGTACGGCACCATACTGCCCTCCGGCGCAGATGCGGCCATGGCGCTGGCGGAGTATGTGGCGGGTTCCCAGGAGGCTTTTGTGGAACTGATGAATCAGAAGCTGGAGCAGCTGGGGGTGTCGGACAGCGCCCATTTTACCAACTGTGTGGGGTTGTATGATGAGAATCACTACTGCACGGTATACGATATGGCTTTGATTCTGAAGGCGGCCACGGACAATGAACTGTGCCGCAGGGTCATGTCAGCACGCAGATACACCACTTCGATAGCCACAGAGGAGCAGCCGGAGGGGATCCTGCTCTCCAACTGGTTTTTGCGGCGCATCGAAGACAAGGACACCCATGGGGAGGTGCTGTGTGCCAAGACGGGATATGTGGACCAGTCCGGCAGCTGCGCGGCCAGCCTGGCTGCGGACCATGCGGGCAGAGAGTATATCTGTGTCACCACCGGCTCCATCAGCAGTTGGGCATGTATCTATGACCATGTGGAAATATACCAGGCGTTCCTGCCAGGGGAGCAGGAGTAAAAAATGCTGACAGGCGGCCCGGTCTTGCTCACCGGAACTGTGTGCCGGCGGGAAAATGGAAGTGTTCAGGAACAGGAGGATCCGGCGGGAAGGCCGGGAAACGGAACCATGCATCATGATTTGGAAAAACAGAGGCGGCTGCGCTTCAGGCAGCTGGAACAGTGGAAAAAAGTAATACTGGAGTATGTGATTATCACAGTGGCAACGCTCCTTATGGTGGTGGGAGTGCATTTCTTTAAATTTCCCAACCACTTTTCCTTTGGAGGAGTCACCGGTGTGGCGGTGGTGCTGGGGGAGGTGCTGAATTACTCGGCGGCCACCTACACCTTTATCATCAATATGGCGCTGCTGGTATTCGGGTTTATCTTTCTGGGGAAAGATTTTGGCATCAAGACGGTCTATGTCAGCGTGCTGACCTCCGTGGGCCTGTCGGCTTTGGAGAAGTGGTTTCCCCTGACAGTTCCCCTGACGGGGCAGCCGGTGCTGGAACTGATCTTTGCCATCTTTCTCCCGGCGCTGAGTGCGGCGATTTTGTTCAACATCGGGGCGTCGGGCGGCGGGACGGATATTCTGGCTATGATCCTTAAAAAGTATACCTCTTTTTCCATCAGCGCGGCATTGTTTTTGGTGGATTTTGTCATTGTGCTGGCCTCCTGCTTTGTGTTTGATATTCAGACGGGCCTTTTCTCACTGACGGGCCTGTTGGCCAAGTCGCTGGTCATCGACAATGTGATTGAGAGTATCAATTTGTGCAAGGCATTTATGATTGTCTGCGATGACCCGGAGCCGATCTGCCGTTATATTTGCGAGGAACTGGGGCGCAGCGCCACTATTTACCGGGCGGAGGGGGCCTATTCCCATCATGCGAAAATTATGATTTTGACTGTGACCAAGCGCGGCCAGGCAGTGCAGCTGCGGAATTTCGTGCGCCGCAGCCAGCCGGACTCCTTCATCACCATATTTAACTCCAGTGAAATCATCGGCAAGGGCTTCCGGGGGCTGAACTGATACGCCGCTTTGAAAAACGCCTGTGAAAGAAGCACTATGGAAAAAATATACTCTATATGATATACTGTAGTACACATATTTGGAAAACGAAGACGGATATGCAAATTCAGGCGATAGCGAAACTCCCGTTCAGGCTACAGGGATTGGGCAATATATATAAAATAAGGGCGACTTGCCACTGCATGAAGCAAATTTGTGGAACAAATTTGCTTCCAAGCCCGTTTTTGTATATATTGACGATCCCGTCACTTGCAGTAAGAGTTTCGCAATTACCTAATGCAAATTGTTTGTAAGGAGGAAACAGATGGGAGACATACAGAAGAAGGGGCTAAACGCGGATCTGGTGTGGAACGACCTGGAGAATTGCTGCAGGAGCGAGGCTTTATGCGATGCGTGTCAGGGAGAGTCCTGTATTATAGGCTTTGCCAGGCAGTGCATAAGGAACTATCAGAGGGAGCCCAGGAAAGAGGTTCCGGGCGGTACGGAGCGTATTCCAACCATGGATTTCAAGGTGTTTGAGGAAGATGGACTGGAAAGGGCGATTGCGCATATCCTGAAAGAGTGCAAGGACTGCAAGGAAGATCACACGGAGGACTGTATCATCAATGTGATTCGAAACTGCTATGAAGTGGGGCTTATGGGGGACATACACCCCTATGAGGGAAGCGCGCTCCAATATCTGATGTTTTTGAAAGCGAACTTCCCTGACAAGGCGGCGCGGATTGCGGATATATATATGGAGAATTAATGGCCGCTAAGCTTTTCCGCGGAGGCGGAACTGGAGGAGGCATTGGGAGTGCTGCGGGAATTGCTGGGACAGGGCGCTTTGCCGCCGGAGGGGCGGTGGATGCGGGGAGATTTTTTTGTTGAGGTCTAAAGCGGGCTCACGGGAAACGGCAGAACGCCGGATACAGGAATGTGTCCGGTTTTTTTGTACTTACTACGGATTAGATTTTCTTCCCGCCCGAATCGGGTTGTCTGTTTATGCAACATGTGCCGCATTTTCTGCTTGACAATATTCCACAAGTGGAATATACTCACATTTAGTGACGGAAACAGGCAGGAGTTGAAAGACATATGGAGGAGGAGCAGCAGATGCTAAAGCATGGTATTTTAGGATTGATTAATTATCATAATATGACGGGTTATGAGATTATGCAGGCGTTCCGTGACTCCCTGAATTTTTTCTGGACGGCGCAGACAAGCCAGATTTATCGGGAATTGCAGACACTGGAGGAGAAGAAATGGGTAGAAAAAACGATTGTACCACAGCAGGGAAAGCCGGACAAAAACATTTATTCCATTACGGAGGCAGGCCGGGGCGAGCTTTTGAGATGGCTCTCGGACGGAGACCTGGGACTGAATGCGCGCACCCCGGTCCTGATGAAGGTATTTTTTCTGGGAGAGCGGAGCCGGGAAGAAAATATACACTATTTTGAGGAGTTGAAAGCCTATTGCAGGCTGTTTCTTGAAAGTCTGTCGTCTGTGCCGGAGCATATAGAAGCCTACGGCGCATATCTGAACGACAGAGAAAAAGCGCTGTATTGGGGGATGACAGTGGAATATGGGCGCAGAAATATGCAGATGTGCATGGAATGGGCGCAGAGTTGTATTGATCAACTGGAAAGAGGGCAGCTATGAAAATACTGGTGATTAACGGAAGTCCAAAGGGTGACAACAGTAATACATACAAATTGACAAAAGCTTTTCTGACGGGAATGCGGGAGAGCGCGGAGGCTGTAAAGGAAGCCTTTGAGACCGAGGAGCTTCAGTTGAGCCGGATGCATATACGCCCCTGTCTCGGCTGCTTTTCCTGCTGGAATAAAACGCCCGGAAGCTGCTGCATACAGGATGATATGCAGCAGGTGATCTCAAAGCTGTTGTGGGCGGATATCACCATATGGAGTTTTCCGCTCTATTATTATACGGTCCCGGGGGGACTGAAGAATCTGATTGACCGACAACTCCCGATGCTGCTGCCCTTTATGGTGGAAAATGAAGCCCGGCCAGGCAATGGAAGCCACCCTGCCAGATATGACATGAGCGGAAAGAGGACGGTGGTTATATCAACCTGCGGCTTTTATACTGCGGAAGGGAATTATGACGGCGTGTACAGCCTGTTTGACCACATATGCGGAAAAGATGGCTATACCTCGATTTTCTGCGGCCAGGGGGAGTTGTTCAGGGTGCCGGAGCTGGCCCAGAGGACCGATGAATATCTGGGATATGTCAAAGAGGCGGGAAGCGAGTACGGGGCAGGCGGAATTTCGCCGGAAACAGGGGAAAAGCTGAACCAATTGCTGTATCCCAGGGAGGTCTTTGAGCGCTGGGCGGACTTAAGCTGGGGCATAGACAGACAAAACGGGGAAAAGGAATCGGATGCCCTGGTTTTTACCAGACAGATGGCGGTACTCTACAGAAAAGAAAGCTATTCCGGCAGAGAGCAGGTGCTGGAAATGTATTATACGGATATTGACGAGTGTTATCAGATCGTCATGGGGAAGGAGGGAAGCAGGGTTGTCACGGATGGCTCGGTGACGGCCACCACCAGAATAGAGACGCCGCTGTCGGTGTGGCGTTCCATTGCGGCGGGGGAAATCCGCGGAGATGAGGCCCTGATGAAGCAGCTCTACCGGGTAAAGGGAGATTTCAGCCTGATGCTCAGATGGGATGACTATTTTGGAGGACCCGGAGGCAGGAGGGGAGAGGCCGGATCGGGATCGAAAGCCGCCGGCGGAATTCATATTCCGCCGGGGGAAACCAACATGAGTATCATGCTGATTCCCTGGACGGCCTTCTGGATCGCTATGGGAATGAACGATACTGCCGGGAGTTTGATCGGAATTGGTGCCTGTTTGCTTGTGCCTTTACTGTTTTACAGGAATAAAAAGACATTGTACGATATCCTGAGCGGCACACTGGTGGGCGGTTTTGCCCTGGCGGCGCTGCTTGGGGCCCCTGTCAGGATCATCCTGCCGCTGTCCTATCTGGCGTTTGGGATTATGTGGACTGTGACCTGTCTGGGAAAAATCCCCCTCACAGCCCATTACTCCATGAATCAGTATAATGGGGAAGATGCGCTGTTGAATCCGCTTTTCATGAAAACAAACCGGATTTTGACATTGCTGTGGGGAATTTTATATCTGCTGACGCCTGTTTGGACATATTATCTTATGGGTACCCGGATCAAGCCCTTTGTGGGGGCGCTCAACTCTGTTGCGCCGGTTTTTATGGGGATTTTTACCGTATGGTTTCAGAGATGGTATCCCATGAAGGTTGCAAGAGGAAAATTAAATTGATTTTCGGTCAATGGACAAGAAAAAGATAGCAGGTGGGGGGTGGAGGAACTGGGTTTTGGAGAGTATAGGTGTGTTGGGATTATGGAAGAATAGGGAGCAGTGGATATTATGCTTAAGGCGGGAAAAAGGAATCAGCAAGGAATTAAGAAGGAGGAAAAATGTACAAGGCAGACGAGTACAGGTACGAAAACATGATTTACAACCGATGCGGCAGGAGCGGGCTGAAGCTGCCCGCCTTTTCCCTTGGGATGTGGCACAGCTTTGGGTCGGTCAACGACATGGAGAATATGAAGCGCATCCTCTTTGAGGCGTTTGACAGCGGCATGACGCACTTTGACCTGGCTAACAACTATGGGCCTGTATACGGAAGCGCAGAGGAGAATATGGGCCGGATTCTGAAGTCCGATCTGATGCCCTACCGGAAGGAGATGGTCATATCTACCAAGGCGGGATATGACATGTGGAAAGGCCCCTATGGGGACGGAGGTTCCCGCAAATACCTGATTGCCAGCCTGGATGAAAGCCTTAAGAGGCTGGGGCTGGACTATGTGGACATCTTCTACCATCACAGGCCCGACCCCGATACGCCCATGGAGGAGACCATGGCTGCGCTGGATACGATCGTGCGGTCCGGCAAGGCGCTCTATGTGGGGATTTCCAACTACAATCGGGAGCAGACGGAAAAAGCGTACCGCATTCTACAGGAACAGAAGACGCCGTTTATCATCAACCAGGTCTCGTACTCCATGCTAAACCGGTGGATTGAGACGGACGGGGTAAAGGACTTTATGTACGATCAGGGAATCGGCTGTATCGCCTTCAGCCCTCTGGCCCAGGGGATTCTCACGGGCAAATACCTGCAGGGGATTCCGGCGGATTCCAGGGCGGGCAGCGGTAAGAGTCCCTATCTGCACGGCGGGGACATCTCCAGGGAAAAGCTGGAAAAAGTGAGGGCTTTGCAGGAGATTGCAAAGGAGCGGGGGCAGTCCCTGGCCCAGATGGCACTGGCCTGGATCCTGCGGGACGGGAAAGTTACATCGGTGTTGATCGGTGCCAGCAGACCGGAGCAGATTAGGGAAAATGTAAAGGCGCTGGGAAATATCCGCTTCTCTCAGGAGGAATGTGATCGGATTGATGAGATATTGAGGTAATGTTTGAATGCTGCACATAATACAGGCTAATGTGCTGACGGCAGACAGCAAAGGGCCCCCGCAGAAATTCTCTGCGAGGGCTTTGCCGTCTGCCGATAGGGCACTATCCTTCGATGGGGATATAATGCGTTTTCTCCTCCACGGCCACAGGCTGCTCCTTGGGAATATGGAAACTCAGGATACCGTTCTCATACTTGGGATGAATATCAGCCTCTGTCACATGGTTTCCCACATAGAAGCTGCGGCTCATACTTCCTGCATAGCGCTCACGCCTGACATAATTGCCGTTCTCGCCCTTCTCGTCCCGGTCAAGGCTTCTGGCTGCGCTGACGGTCAGGCTGCCATTCTCCAGCTGCATCCGGATATCATCCTTCTGGAAGCCGGGCAGGTCGATATCCACTACATAGTCGGTATCCGTCTCCTGGACATCCGTCTTCATCAGGGTCTTGGAGCTCTTCCCGTACAGAACCCTGTCAATATCCGGGAATGCAAAGTCTCCCATAAGGCTGTCAAACAAATTCTCTCTGAAAATACTGGGCATCATCATAAGTCATTTCTCCTCTCTATAATTATGATTTTCAGCACTGTCGGACAATCCGAAGTGTTGGTTGCGGGTACCGGAAATTAAGTCCCTCTGCCTCTTTGTTCTAGATGTAATATAACACACATATTAGCACTCGTCAAGAGGGAGTGCTGATAAAAAATGTGAACTTTCTGTGAATCCCTTTAATAGTATTCCCCGTATTGCTGTGAAAATACCGGTTTTAACCTATAGCGCCCCGGAGATGCGGACTTGCCGGATGGCTCAGAACACGCAGGAGACCAGAAGCTATTTCCACAAAGCAAAATTTTGTGTATAAGAAAAAGCATCCGGACTATATTTTCCGAATGCTTTCGCTAAATGCTTCATACTTCTCCTTTATCCTGCCCTATTTTTATAGCAAACCCTTCATATATCCCAACCGGAACATTTTCTTCAAAATTGTACTGTTCTACCATATCTTTTTCGAATCCATAAACCATTATCATCTGTTTATCTGGATCCACAATCCAATACTCCCGAACTCCGGCAGTACAATACTTAAATAATTTTGTCATATAATCTCTGGGCTTACTGCTTGGAGAGACAATTTCAATTACCCAATCAGGTGCGCCATGACATCCTTTATCATCTAACTTAGACAAATCGCAGATAACCGAAATGTCTGGTTCTACATAATTAATATCGTCATTATTCAAGAATACGGCAAATGGAGCGGCTAAAACTTCACATTTCCCATTCCTGCTATCTATATGATTCGCTATTAATTGATAAAGTTTTCCGCTAATCTTTTGATGCTTCCAACTTGGGGGAGCCATATAATAAATCTTACCATCAATCAATTCCGCGCGTTTCCCTTCTGGCAAAGCATATATATCATCTATTGTATAGATTTCATCTTTTCTCAATGCATCCATCCTTCCCACCTCCGCTCGTAACTCCATTATAGGTAATATTTATAGGGATTACAACTACGTTCCGCTACTTGGATATCTATTTTCAATGAATGCCACATAACATATTGTGCAGAGGGGCACAAAAAAACCCCGAACCTAAGTCATTTCTTAAGTCCGGGATTTTGAGATGGCTATGGGCCATCTCCTAAAGGGGAGGATTAAGTATTACTTTTATCTTTGGTTTCATCAAAGGAGGGGGTTCCAATGATAGTAGTAGTATGTCCGCCCTTTTGGGGTCTATACATATA
>CAMWSA010000154.1 GCA_947176785.1 uncultured Lachnospiraceae bacterium | reverse complement strand
GGCGGTGTCTGTTGCCCGGCTGCCTGCTGCTGAGCCCCCATGGCATACAACGCATTGGCGTCAAATCCGCCCACCCGGTTTGCCATATTCATGCCTGCAAAAGCCATCACGGGACCGGTGGCCGTGTTGGATGCCGCCGCCTTCATTGCTTCCGCCTGCGCTCCCACCAGAGTGGCCGCCGCCATATTGGCATTGCGCATCACGGCAGTCTTCTGCAGATCCTTGATCATCTTCTCATCGTCGTCCGGAATCTTCACACTGTTAAAGCCGATGGACACGATCTGGATGCCCCGCAGGTTGCTCCACTTCTCGCTGAGTACCTCGTTCAGGGCCTCGGCCATCTTCTCCGTGTTTCCGGCCAGCTCATAATAGCGGATTCCCTGGGCGGAAATTCTGGCCAGGGCAGGCTGTAACGCTGTCAGGAGTTCCGTCTTAAGAGTGGCAAGCAGCTGAGACTTGTTATAATCACCGGACACATTTCCACACACATTCTTATAAAACAGCAGAGGGTCGATAATCCTGAAGGAATACTGCCCGTTACACTTCACGGCGGTGTCCACATCCAGGCCAATATTGCTGTCCACTATGCGGAAAGGAACAGGGCTGGCAGTGCCAAACAGATTGCCCATGATCTCCTTGATATTAAAGTAATACACCCTCTGGTCCTTGCCTGTGCTGCCGCCAAAAGTGAAACGCTTCCCGATATTCTTGAAGGTATTCACCACATTGTCGCCCAGGTTGCCGTAAAACAGGCTGGGTTCGGTGGAGGCATCATACACAAACTCTCCCGCATCTGCACAGAACTCCACAATCTCCCCCTGATCCACAATAATCATACACTGCCCTTCGTTGACAGCGATGATGGAGCCGTTGCTGATAAAGTTGTCCACACCCTTGTTGCCGTTTTTGCCGGTCACACGGATTTTGCCCTTTGTCACCAGCACCTCGTTTGGCATGGCGTCACAATAAAAATATTCTTTCCACTGATCTGCCAACACACCGTTAATTGCGTCTCTTGCCGCTTGAATCAAGCCCATTATGTAGTTCCTCCTTATTATAAGTCCCGTAACTGCCCACACAGCCCCATCCCAGGCGGAATAAACCCTGCCCATAATGCGGACAGGCTTTATTCCCGGCACTGTGCAGGCAGTTACTGATTATAAGTCCCGTAACTGCCCACACAGTCCCATCCCAGATAAAATAAGCCCTGTCCATCGTGCGGCCAGACTTTAAGGCACGGGTGAAAACCATTTCTATTTTAGCAGATTTCCTCCTAATCCTCAACCGCTTTGTAATAGATTTTACGTGAAATATTTATCTTTACAAAACACTGGGAATCCGATACACTAAAATCAGTTTGTTTTACCGATACCATCAGTTTATAGCAGTGAGGACAAGAATACCATGAGCAAAAAAGCCACAAAAGCAGCAGATAACATGTATTATCTCGCACGTTGCGAAGCCGCTGAAAGCAATGACGATTTTTCCAGCCGTGAAAAAGCCGCTGAGATTATAGGCATTGACCGCACCCGCCTGGCAAGGATAGAGCTTAACACCATCGCCCCCTACCCCGAGGAGGTTAAAGCCATGGCGGAGGCCTACAACACCCCGGAGTTATGCAATTCCTATTGCGCCAAGGAATGCTCCATCGGCAGGGGAAGCATCCAGGAGGTCACCATTGATGATTTTGACCGTCTGGCACTGAAGGTCCTTGGTTCCCTGAAGGATATAGAGGGGCTTCGGGCCTCCCTGATCGCCATATCCGAGGACGGACGTATCAACGATTATGAGAAGCCCGCTTTCCGGCACATATTGGATTCCCTGGAGAAAATCAGCACCAATGCCACGGCCCTGCGGCTCTGGGCCGAGAAAAACATCAGGCCGTGATCAGCCCCCGGGCTTTATTCCGTTTCATTTCTTTGCCGCCGTCTCCGCAAAGGCCGTGTTTACCAGATCCTCATAGGGCACTCGCTCTGAAAGCACTTTGGAATCCTGTAGGATATTTTGTAACAGGTCAAAGGCTTCCTTCTCAAAGACCAGGTTATCCTTCCATGTGTCCTGGTCATAATATCTGGCCACGATAGTCACCAGGGCCTGCTTGTCGGTCTCGGCAAACTGGGGGGCGATCACATCGGCGATCTCCTCCGGGCTGTGGGACTGCACATAATCCATGCCTCTTTGCAGGGCATTTGTAAATGCCTGGATCACATTGCCGTTCTTTTCGATATAACTCTTCTTGGCGCTGAACGCGGTGTAGGGCACGTAGCCTGAATCCTCTCCCAGGGAAGCCACCACATAGCCGTCCCCCTTCTGCTCCAGCAGAGTGGCGTGGGGTTCAAACTCAACGGTAAAATCCGCATCGCCGCCGGAGAAGGCCGCTGCTGTGGAGCCAAAGTCAATGCTCTGGTCGATCCGCAGGTCCGTTGCCGGGTCAATATTATTTTTCCGCAGAATGTATTCAAACACCATCTGGGGCATACCGCCGGCCCTGCCGCCAAGCACATCCTGACCTTTAAGCATATCCCAGCCGAATTCGTCAATCGGCTCTCTGGACACCAGGAAATTCCCCGCCCGCTGGGTCAGCTGGGCGAAATTCACCACATAGTCCTCCGTACCGCCCACATAGGTATAAATGGTAGACTCACTGCCCATAAAGCCGATGTCCGCATCCCCGGTAAGCACAGCCGTCATGGTCTTGTCGGCACCAAAGCCGGTTACCAGCGTCACGTCAAGCCCCTCCTCCTTAAAGTATCCCTCCTCTATGGCCACATACATGGGCGCATAGAAAATAGAATGTGCCACCTCGTTTAAGGTGACCGGCGTCAGCTTTCCGTCGCCGCCCGCCGCTGTTCCCGGTTTGCCACAGCCTGTAAGCAGCCCGGCGGCCATCACGGCTGTCACCAGCAGCGATACTCCTTTTTTCCCTCTTCCTTTTCTCATAAGCGATCCTATCCTCCCTTTTCCAGTTGACTGATGCTCTATGTTATGTCTGAAATGAGAAAAAAGTGACATTTTCTTTGTTCCGCAATAAAAAAACGTGGTTCCCGCTCTCACGAGGCCACGTTTTTCCATCTGTTCTATTGTTCTATATGCTTATCCATTTCTCAAATTCGGGAATGGGCACCGGCCTGGAAAACACATACCCCTGGGCCTTATCATAGCCGTATTCACGCAGAAATTCCACCTGCTGCCGGGTCTCCACGCCCTCAAAGATTATGTCCTTGCCGGCAGCCCGCACCAGCTGGCCGATCCGGTTGATATACTGCTGTTCCTGGTCCGTCTCATAATGGTCGATAAAGCTCTTGTCAACCTTGACAATATCCACATTGGCGTCAATCAGCATTCCCAGGGAAGAATAGCCGATGCCGAAGTCATCCATCGCAATCTTCAGCCCGTTTTCTCTCAGCTGTGTCATCTGCTGCACCATACCCAGGGGATTGCCGGAGATACAACTCTCAGTCACCTCAATCTCGATATACGCCGGTTCCACCTCATACTCCCTCAACAGTTCTATGACCTTGTCGCTAAAATGCTGGTCTCTGAAATGTACCCGCGAGAAATTTACGGATATGGGAACCAGCTTCCTGCCCTCGGCCTTCCATCGCTTTAAGCTGTCCAGGACCTGGCGGAACACGCAGAAATCCACATTTACAATATACCCCACTTCCTCCAGCACGGGGATGAACTGATCCGGATATTTCAGGCTGCCGTCCGCGTTATGCCACCTGACCAGCGCCTCCGCGCCCACCACTTCCCCTGTCCTCATGGAGAACTTTGGCTGCAGGTAAGCCTCCACATCCCCCTTGTCTATGGCGTCGTGTATGCTTGCCACCACATTGATCTTATCCGCCCTGGTCTGCCGCAGACGTTCCGTATATACCATCACATGATTCAGGTAATCCTCCTTGATGATCTTCCTGGCATGGTTGGCGGCATCAATCATCGTGAAGATCTCCGCCTCCGGATTGTCTATATAATACAAGCCGGCCCGCACCTGCAAATCCCCCATGGGATATCTGTGCAGCAGATAATCCGTAAAGCGGCTGACGGACTGGCGGATCTCCTGCTCTATAGCCTCCTGGCTGTCCCCAGTCACCAGGATCACAAAACGATCCGCATACACCCTGCCACAGATACAGCGCTTTGCGTTCATATACCGCAGCCATCTGGCCATATCCTTCAAAAGCTGGTTTCCCTCGCTGTAGCCAAAGTTCTCGTTCAGATAGGCGAAATTGCTGACATCCATATAGACCATGGCATAGGTAAGGCCAGGGTCACACTGATACAGGGCACGGCGCACTTCCTTCTGAAAAGCGCCATAGTGGTATAACCCCGTCAGTTCATCCCTCCTCAACGTCTCGATATGCTCCTGGTTCCGGCGGTTCTGAAACCGCAGCGCCACAAAGGAACTGATAACCTTGCCCAGCTGAATCAGCGTATTCAGTTCCCTGTCCGGCATCTGTTCCACGGGCCGCTTTCTGCTGCAGGTCACATAGCCGATGGGGTGCCCGTTGCTGTACAACAGCAGATTGATGAAGCTGCCGATTCCCTTTTCATGGAAAAATGCCAGATCCCTTTCCGAATAACCGCCCTTTTCCACATCACAGGTCAGATTGACGCCATCCTTGTCAAAGCCGGAAAAGAAATCATCCCAGTCGTCAAAGGTATTGATCTCCTCCGGGTTGGGCACCACCCCCTCGCCGCGCCGCCATCGGTTGGATACCATGGTGCTGTTGTCCTCGATAAACTCCGATATCAGCACCTCGTCATAGTTAAAATGCCAGCCCATCTGTTTAGCCAGCATGTCCAGGCTGCTGTCCAGATCCGAAGTATTCGACAACAGGCTCACGGCAAAAGCGATAAAATTGCCCTCGTACTGCAGCCGCCTCTCCTCGTCCGTCTTCTCCGCGGTCAGGCTCTCATCCTCCGACACTGCCTCCTCTGCCATACTCTCCCCGTACACCACGTAGGGAATCCGGCACCGCAGGCCATATGCCACCGCTTTGCCGGCACAGATCAAAATCCGCTTCAAATCCCTCTCATCCGCAGGCACATGAAAGACTCCCATAGTCACTCTGCACCGCAGCTTCTCCCTGCGTCCGAAATACCGGTTCTGCAGCTTCTCCTGCACCAGGCGGGCGTGACTCTCCACCTTTCCGATATCCTCCTCCCGCACAAACGCCATCATGGCATCCTTTCCCAGCCTGCAGAGTATCACATCGTCCTGTAACCGGAAGCAGAGCCGCAGCAGGGCCGCCTGATTTTCCAGTACCGCCATGGCAAAAGCAAAGCCGTATTCATCTGTCAACTGTGAAATATTGCCGATATGCAGCATGATAACATGATAGATCCCCTGTGGGGCTTTCCGCATCAGCCGGTTGATTTGTTCTTTGGCGGCAGAAAAAGTACAGAGGGCTGTCAGTGCGTCCCGATCGTCTTTACTCCTGCCATGCAGGTTCGCCTTGCCTGCTCTTTCGTCCACTTGTCTTTTTTCGCTCATCATTCTCTCCATTATCCGCTTTTAGAGGATAATATTACCTGACTTTCATTATACGCCCGGGTTCATAAATTTGTCAACTAATTGGTTTGGGTTTGCTGCTTTTTTGTGCTTTTTCACAACAAAATAATGGTTCTTAGTGCGTTTTGCCCACTGCGTCATGAATCCAGCGCCCGCTTAAAAACCGCAGGGTAAAAATCACGCTCCGCAGAGCCCAGTCCGCAAACATCCCATACCACACCGCCATGGGGCCCATATTGCAGGCCCTCACCAGAAAAATACACAGCGCCACCCTCATACACCACATGGTCACAGTGGAGGTAAGCATGGTAAATTTCACATCTCCCGCAGCCCGCAGCCCATATGCCGGGATAAAGGAAAAGGCCCACAGCAGCGGCTTGGCGATGGTGATGGCGATGACCATCTGCCAGCACATGGCCGCGCTCTCCGGCTCCATGCCCGCCAGACGCAGCACCGGCCTGGTGATTGCCAGCACCAGAAGGCAGGAGACCAGGATCCCCGCCATTCCGATAAAAGTGCATTTCACCACATAATATCTGGCCTCTTCCTTTCTGCCTGCGCCGATGGCCTGCCCCACCAGGGTCATCAGGCAGATCCCTGTGCCCACGCCAAATATGCCGTTGACCATCTCCATAATGTTGGTCATGGCCTGGGCGGCGATGGCAATCGTACCCATGGCGGAGACCGTAGACTGGATGGCCAGCTTGCCAAACTGGAACATACCGTTCTCCACACCGGAGGGAATGCCGATAGCCAGAATCTTCCAGATCATCGGCATGTCGGGCCGTATTTCCAGGTAATGATTTACCACAATGGGCTGAGCGGGTCTGCGCAGAAAAGCCAACACCAGAACGGCACAGAAGGCCCTGGACGCCAGGGTGGACAGCGCCGCCCCCGCCACGCCCATCCGAAATCCAAATATCAAGACCGCATTGCCCCCCACATTGAGGAGATTGGAGAGTACGGATACCTTCATGGGAAAACGGGAATTGCCTCCCGCTCTGAAAAAGGCGGCTCCCGCATTGAACAGCGCCAAAAAAGGATAGGAGACCACGGACAGCAGGAAATATTTTTCCGCGTTCGCCATGACGCCCGGCTCAATCCGGCCAAATACCAGCCGAAGCAGGGGCCTGCGCAGGCATAGCCCCAACAGCATCACACTTGTGGAGATAACCAGCACGGTCAGTAGGACCTGCTTTGCCGCCCGGTTGCAGCCCTCCCGGTCCCTGCCTCCCAGATACTGAGAGCAGATGATGGACGCCCCCGCCGCCATGGCGGAAAAAATCTGAATCACCAGGTTATTGATGGAATCCACCAGGGATACGGCGGAGATGGCCTCACTTCCCACATTGCTGACCATCATGGTGTCCACCATCCCCATCAGGGAATTCAGCAGCTGCTCCACCACAATGGGAACAAGCAGCGCCACCAGCGCCCCGGTAGGATACAACATATTCTCCTTGTCAATCTTGCTGCCGTCATACAGACGTTTTCTTAGCCCCATAGCCCGCAAAAAACCACTTCCCCGTTCATTTTCTATACTTACCCTGCTCCTGCATGACCTGTATTTCGAAAGCTATACTTCCGAACCTTTTCCATAGTAGCACATTTCTTTCATCCTGACCATGCAAATTCCGCTTATTTTGTATGACATTTCGGAGAAAATGTGCTAAACTCTTGTCAGGAGGTACTATTATGGCCGGCACCGTCACTCATCTGGTCATTGCGGACCAGTTACTGCAACCCCTGCAAATCAAGCACCCCGCCCTGTTCTACTGCGGCAACCTGGCCCCGGATGCCATTATGGCCCGGAAGGACTACCGGCGGGAGATGAAAAGGCACACCCATTTTAAGGACAATATCCGATTAAGAGATCTGCACCTGCCGGCGTGCTACCAGGCATACCGCCAGGCTTTCCACGCGTTTGCACGGCAATACCTGCGGCCCGGCACCCCGGACTATGAGTTGTACCTGGGCTATGTAACCCATATGCTGGCCGACGAGGTCTTCATCCTGACCCTGCGGGACGCCCATGCACAAAAGCTGGCAGCCGCTGGCAAAGATCCCGATGATCCGGACTATTTCGCCGTCTTTGGGCGGGATGTGGATCTCAATGACTGGCGGCTGGTCCGGGAATATGCCTTTCAGCACCCCATGCCCGATATCCTCCTGGCAGAGCAGGACTACGAGATCCCCGGCTATATCACCCGCGAAGAACTGCAGGACAGCAAAGCCTTCATCATCCGGAAGAATTTTTTGACCCCGCACGAGGAATGCGACTGCAGCGTTTTTCCCTATGAGGAAAATCAGGCATTCATCCAAAACGCCTGCGGCTACATCCAGAAAGCGATCAGGGACTGCACCTGGTAATACAGGGCCGGATTGGCGCTGCCTATGGCGTCCTCACTGTGGGCAAAGATCCGCAGGAAGGCAAACAGGAGGGTCACGGCGCAGGCTGTCACCACCAGCCTTTGCAGGAGGCGCAGGTCACGCCCTTCCCTCTCCAGCCGGTCGTAGCATGCCAGTACGGCAAATATGCCGGCAATCATGCCAATCCACACAAAGTCCCCAAAATACCGGGTCAAAAGGCCCGCCATCTGGGTGTCCACCACCGCCAGCGCCACCATCAGCAGCTGAAAGAGCCAAACTAAGTAATAGCATCTGCGATCTTCAAAATAATTCTTTTTTGCCATCCCATACAAGCCAAAGCACAGCACCGGGAACAGCCACAACACACCGCCCACCATCATCTCCGACAGCGTCAGCCCCTGATAGACCGTCTCCAC
>CAMWSA010000153.1 GCA_947176785.1 uncultured Lachnospiraceae bacterium | reverse complement strand
AGAGAGTAACCAGTCTAGACAAGAAAGTAACCAATCTCGACGAGAGAGTAACCAGCCTAGACAAGAGAGTAGCCAGTCTCGAAACCGACCTAAAAGATGTCAAACAAAAAGTAACCAAGCTGGATTTGACTGTCGAAAATGAGATTCGTGTAAATATCCGACGGGTAGCCGAGGGACATCTTGACCTGTACCGAAATTTACAAGATTGCTTAAACCTCTCCAACGAGGTCAAATCCAGGCAGGAAATACAGGATATCTATATCAACATACATGATGTCAAATTGAAGGAATTAGAGAGGCAGAGAGCCTGAATCAGAATGCTAATTCAGGCTCTCCAGCACTCCCTGTATCCCCTGCTCCTCATAAATCTCTTTATAAAATGCCACCTCATCCCGGATCAGTTCGTCAATAACCCGCATACCCAGCAGTTCCACCGGGGCCTTGTCGTCGGTCATAATATAGTCCCCCGCCTCATAGTCCGTCAGATTGCCCTGTACCTGCTCCATCATGGCGCTGAGACTGCCATCCCCAAGTTCCATCCTGTGGGCCGTCATCCGCTCCAGTCCGTCCCCGTGATTCATGGCAAACAATTCCCTGTTGGTGGTTCCACGCACGTCCACGGTGTACACCTGGTCAAAGACACTGGCGATGGTATCCGCCAGATACTGGTTGATATTTCCCTCTCCGCCTCCCCGCATATTCATGTTTACCACCATGACGCCGCCCTCCGTCAGATGATCTTTTACCAGAGTGAAGAACTCCACCGAGGACATCTGAAACGGAATGGTGATATCCTGGTAGGCATCCACCATGATCACATCGTATTTTTCCGTGATGGCATTGAGATATGCCCTGCCGTCATAGGTGGCCACCTGCACCTGCCGGGGCAGTTCAAAATAGGTCCTGGCCAGTTCCGTGATCTTCCCGTCAATCTCCACACCCTGGATATCCATCTCGCCAAAATAGCGGTTACACTGGGTGGCGTAGGTCCCCGTGCCCATGCCCAGGATCAGCATATGGCAATCCCCTGGCGCTTCCCGGGCGGTCATCAGAGGCGCGGCCATGGCATAGTCATAGTACATGCCCGTCAGCCCCTCCTGCTTCATCAGCACCGACTGCACACCGAACAGCACATTGGTGGAAAGAATCACATGTCTCTCGTCCTCTTTCACCTGGAGATAATTGTAGATGGACTCTCCCTCATAGGTCAGGTCCGACTCCCAGAAAGCAAAACTGTTCCCCGCTCCCGTCAGGCAGCAGGCCAGGAACAGTACCCCTGCCGCCACGCTTTTCACCCTGCCCGCTTTGCTGCAGATAAAGTAGGCCAGAGATAGCGCCAGCAAGATTCCCGCGAAAATCAGGAAGGTGATGGAAGTCCCCACCGCCGGAATGCTGATAAAAGTGGGGACAAAAGTTCCAATGATGCTGCCGACGGTATTGAACGCCCCCAGATTACCCACGGTCCTGCCGCTGTCATCCAGGCTGTCCACGGAATATTTTGCCAGGGAAGGTGTCACCGTGCCCAGCAGAAACAGCGGAAAGACAAAGATCACCATGCAGGCCGCAAAAGCCGCCCAGATCAGGAAATTAGTATTCACAGCAAAAATCAGCACTGCGGAGATTCCCAGCACAATATATTTTCCCACCACAGGAATGGCGGCAATCCAGACAGCCGCCACCAGAATCCGTCCATAGAGCCTGTCTGGGCTGGGATGCCTGTCCGCACTGCGCCCGCCGTAGATATTACCCAGTGCCATGGCGATCATGATGGTTCCGATGATGATGGTCCAGACGATCTGGGAGGAACTGAAGTAGGGTGCCAACAGACGGCTGGCCCCCAGTTCCACTGCCATGACGGACATGCCGGCAAAGAACTCCGTCAAATACAGGAATAGTTTATTTTTCAGGATTGCGGGTTTATTTTTCATGATATACTTTCCTCTCTCATATCCGATATGGATGTCAAACTGCCTATAAGCATACCATAATATCCCTTCTTTATGCAAGCCCCTGCTTTCTCAACAGCTGTGACCTTCGGAAATCCCCTTTACCACCAGGGATGCCTGGTAGCCCTTTTCCACAATCTGCCGCAGGGCCTCAGATACCGTGTCGGACAGTTCCTTTCCTATTATGCCCTGCACCTTGCATCCCGGGATTATAGCGGCATCCTTTATTACCTGGGCCACGTCATATCTGCCAAAACCGCCTTCCATGCACATCATTTAAGAATCGTTTTCTTAAAAATAAATCTATCCGCCCCTTGCTATGCCTGATACTCCTCTGCTACAATGATGAATGTGCCCTCAATCCAAACCAATGATCCCGGAGATCAGAAAGGACAATCATGGCAGTCAGACAGAAAGAACTACAGGAAATCCTCTCCCTGCACCGACAGCGCTACCCGCTGATGGAGCCTGCGGACTACGGGAAGCTTATATATCAAAACGAATTCGGCCCGGAGCATATGATCAGCAGTCCCGACACGGTGCGGCAATGGCTGTCCGAAGAGTGGACCGAGACTGTCCGGGATGCGTCAGAACAGGCGCTTCAAAAGAAAATATCTCCTGCCATGGCAGGAGACACTGCCCCCATCGAAGAAATCGGCAATCGTCTGTACCGCTTCCATCTGACGGGCGGCTATGATCTCTCCATCGCCGCCCCGCTGCTGGCCAGGCTTTTCTTCCTGACCGCCAAACGGCACCGCGGGACATTGGAGGGACTCAGGAAAAAGCTGACGGTGCTGCAGGAACCGGATAAACAGCCGGCTCTCGCCCCCTGGCTGGACGAATATATCCGCGACGGCTGTCCCGCCCTGCACCACAGTGAGATTTACCGGCAGGCATATGCCCCCCACTACCGGATTCTGCGGGACGAATATGCCATATACTTCCCCATAATCTATCAGATCGAAAAACGCCTGCAGCGCTCAGACCATGTCATCGTCGCCATAGACGGTCCCTGCGGCAGCGGCAAATCCAGCCTGGCGGCTCTCCTGGCAGAATTGTTTTCCGGCAGGGTACTGCACATGGACGATTACTACCTGCCCCTGCAGAGGCGCTCACCCGGCTGGGAACATACCCCCTGCGGCAACATGGATCTGGATCGGCTTATGCAGGAGGTCCTGCTGCCTGCTGCCAGGGGAGAAACCATCTCCTGCCGGCCCTACAGCTGCCGGCAGGGGCAGCTGCTGGAAGCCCGTATACTCCCCGGTGCGCCTCTGACCATAGTGGAGGGCAGCTACAGCCACCATCCGATGCTGGCCTCCCACCATGACCTGAAAATTTTCCTGCACTGCCGCCACCAGGAACAGCTGGCGCGGCTGAAGCATCGGGAAGGCACTCAGATAAACGCCTACCTGCAGCGCTGGATTCCTCTGGAGGAAGCCTATCACCGGGCATTTGATATTGTAGCCCAATGTGATTTGTATTTTGACAATACTCCGTATTTTATGTAAAGTATACCAACGGAAGCTGCGATTTTCCGATTCCCGCACGGCACATATTGCGTAATCTGACCACATGTGCCGTGCAGGGAGGAGCATCTCATCGTCCGCGGTAATAAGCTATGCTTCTGCCGGTTCAGAACTGCTTTTGGGGGGAGCCGTAATTCATGGATATCTGTCATGGCCTTTCCTGTTTTAAAAAGGAAGCCGCATTGAGGAATGGGCAATATTTTGTGGACTTGCTGATATGTCTATGATAAAATAATGTCATCGGTCATTTTATAGATCCAACCGATAATTGCAGAATGTTCTCTGCAAGTGACGCAGCCGGACAGCATAAAAAAATCAAACTCCTATGCCGTGGCGAATCGCCCTATTTTCTATAATATTGCCATCCGCTCTGGAAAGGGAACTTTGCAACCGCTCCTATACACTCACGAGCGGTTAGATTTTCCTTCCGGCACGTCAGTATGGCTCTGACATTAAAAAGAGAGAGGCTGCGCGGGTCACGAAAGCATTCAAAAAACACCAGGCCGGGCTGGCGCTGGAGGGCTACTCCGGGAAAATCCTGCTGATCGGAGTAAATTATAACAGGGACAACAAAAATAAACCACAAAGCTGCGCGATCAAGAAACTGACTTATGGTGCAGATGGCAATGAGAATGACTGAAAGACGAAAAGGAGTTATAGGACAGATGACTGATACCCCTATCCGCTTGAAAAAACTACTATATACTTTATGCTTTGCCGCCTTAAGCGCGCTGGATTTTGTGCGCAATACCCAGAACGGTGACGTGTGGGGCGTGGCGGTGAATATAACGGGTCTGGTCATGCTGGTAATAGTCGCCTCCGGCTGGCCTCTTAAAAAGCTGCTGACAATTGGCAACGCAGTCTGGACTGTGGCCTGCGCCGCCGTATGCATTTATGCGCCGGTGAGCATACGCTCCTCGGGGATGGATATATTCTGCGGCATGTATGTGTGGACCTTTGTTTCCGCGGTGGCGAATGTCTGGTGGATTGTTATTTTCCTGAAGGAACTTCTGAAGATAATATGGCGTGAAAAAAAGCTGGCATGGAAGCCCGGGAAACTGGCCTGTGTATGGATACTGATGACGGTACTGATGGTATGCTCCAGAAGCGGAAGAATATGGCCGGTCTGGTATCTGGCCATGTTCGGCATCTTTTATCTGACACCCTATGCGGAGCAGGACAGACAAGCCCTGGCGGATGGATTAATTGACGGCACAATTCTGGGCTTTTTCGGACTGCAGATTTTTGCCTACGGCTTTCGCCCTTATGATGTTGTACGCTATGTGGGAGCCTATGCCAACAGCAACATGGCGGCTCTGCATTATCTGATTGTGTATGCGGCTCTGCTTATGAAACTCCATGCGCTGCAAAAAAAAGAAGCCTCCAGATGGTGGAAATTGTTTTATCTGGCGGGGGCCTGCGGCATGCTGGGATTTATGTTTATGACCATGGGCAGAACCTCCTGGGGAATCGCCATCCTGCTGACGGTGGCCTATGGTATCTGGGTAATGCGGCGCAGCTGGCGGCAGAGGTGGAGCCAGCTTGTGGCTCGCGGGGCAGCTTTAACCCTGGGGACGGTGCTGCTCTTCCCCGCCGTGTTCGGCACTGTGCGCTGGCTTCCCACGATTCTGCATCATCCAATCTGGTTTCTGGATGAATACAGCGTGAATAAGGTACATTCTTTTGATCCGGCTGATTCCTGGAAGTATGTGGAAATAGATGAATTTATGGAGACTGTGTTGGGCAGGATCTGGCGGACGCTTCAGAGCAGTGCCAAAGACCCTTTTGTGCTGGTGGCGGAGGCTGCGGAACAGGAAGACCACCCCCAGGAGGAACTGGAGATGGTCGGTTCGGAAAACATGGATACGTCGCTGCGGCTCCGTCTCAGTATCTACAAGGCATACTTCCAGGAATTGAATCTGCTGGGACATGGTCCCAGCGAAGGTATGTTCCAGTTTAAGGATCAAGCCTATCACGCCTGGCATGCGCAGAATCTCTGGCTGGAGGTGGCATACCGGTATGGCATTCCCACAGGCATTCTGTTTGTGATTGTAACCCTCTGGCTGCTTGCATACCATATCCGCAGAATGAAAAAGACGGATGGACCGGTCAGGGCCGTTATACCCCTGCTGGTATGCCTGGTATTCTTCGGTTACGGCACAATGGAAGTGGTGTGGAACCTGGGCCAGTATATCCTGTTGCTCTTCTTCGTGGTGCAGCACCCCCTGTTTTACGAAAAAGCCAGCGCCTAATGCACAGTACCGTTCCCGCACGGCACATCTTATCCAATTAACAGCATGTGCCGTGCGGGAATTGGAAAAGCTGATCGGCCGTTTGTATAATTAAAGCAGCAGCTTCCCCTCAATCCCCTCAAAGCACACTTGCCGGCGGCTGCCATCCCCGAGCAGCAGTTCCACCGGGCCGTAGCCGCCGCAGCCCTCAGGGTCCGTATACTGCACCTGGGTGATGGGAAACAGTTCTTCATCGGAAAACTCCTCCAGACTCTCCCTGGTGATAACCTGGGAGATCAGCATGTAGGATTCGTTGCCGTAGAGCCTGCCTCTGGAGGTTTCTCCATAGACGATGAGGGAATACTGCGAATCCGGGTTGGTGCCCTGGCTCCGCTTTACCTGTAGCTTTTCCCAGCCATCATAGATCGTCATGGCAAGCTGCTTCTCCCGGCCGGTGCTGTCGTGGCCCTTCAGGATTATGGCATGTGCCATCCGCAGTATGCCGCTTTGCCCCCGGGACTGCTGTCTCTTTTCCACTGCCCCGGTCAGTATCCGGTACCAGCCCTCCTTCTCCACGATCTCTGTCCCGTTGTCCGGAAAGCCATAAGCCCCCAGCGTCAGTCGGATGGGCGTGCGGTGCAGCCGCAGCTTATCCACCCGCACGATCCCGCAGGGTACCACAAAATCCGCCAGATTTATGGCCTGTATCCAGTGGCACTCACTCTCCAGATTATAGTCAAAAAACTGCCGCCGGTACAGCACCTTGTCCCTCTGCCCGTACCAGAATGTCACATTGGCCCGGCTGTAGTCGCCATCTTCCCCGCTTTGCAGCACATACTGCTGGGCCTCCAGAGCCTGATCCGGAATCGCTTCCGCATGCTGCTCAAAGTTCTGCCCTGGAACAAATTTTGCCTGCTTCTCCGCGTTCTGCCCTGAAGCCAATTTTAGCTGCTTCTCTGCGTTCTGCCCTGGAGCCGATTGTACCTGCTTCTCTGCATTCTGCCCTGGAGCCGATTTTACCTGCTTCTCTGAAGCTGGCCCTGGGACAGATTTCGGAGTAGCCTCCCAGGGATACTTTGTATTGTAGCATAACTTGGAGTAGTTCCACATGCCATGGAGATCCCCCCGTTTTTTCACCACCTTACCGCTGCGCAGGATAGTCTCCCCATTGGCCTCATGGTTGGAAAAGCACAGGGCAGGGCCGTCCAGAATGGTTTCCTTCACCTGTCCCCGGGCCAGCTGCTCCCAGGTACCGTTGTTCTCCCGCTCTGTCCAAAAGGGATGCTCCGGCGGCAGATGCAGGCATAGAAAAGCCTTCCCCAGCCAGAAGGGAGACTCCGCACAGGAATAGCCCTGCACCAGAGGCGAAAACTGCCCGTAAAAGCCCAGCGTGGGAATCCCGTTTTGCAGAAAGTCTTCCCTGGAGAGAAACTGCAGCAGCGCCCCGGAGGCAATTCTCCTGGCCCTGCCCGGATCCGCCCGGCCTCCCGGCATCAGTAGATTGCCGTCAAAGGCACTCACCGCCGCAAAGCGGTATACATTGCTGCGGCCCCACATATTGATCCAGCCGTCCCGGTCACAGAAATCCCCGTAGGTTTTCATCAGTTCATTGGAATGGGCCTCAAACTGCGCAGCCACATAGGGCATATGCTCATAGCCGTACCACAGGTTCCACAAAGGTGCATACATATTGAAGGCCCAGCAGGAATAGTAGTCAAAAGAGTGCCCGTCCCGATACCAGCCCTCCCCCACATAATAATTCAGAATGGCCTGGGCGTGCTCCCGCATGACGGCCTCGTCGATGGGATAGCCCTCCATATGCAGGAAGGCCATGTCCAGCATATTGAACAGCCGCCAGTTCTGGGGCACGGTGGCATGGTGGGCATAGCTGGTCAAAAAGGCGGCTATGGCGTCTTTCTCCTCTCTGGTATAGGTATCCCAGACCTGCGCCCGGCTGATCCACAGACAGATCACCAGGGCGCAGGTCTCCACGGTCTGCTGATAGCAGCTGTATGGATCCTCCGTGTGGTTGACAGCCTGCAGCTCCTCATAGGTGCCCACATAACTCTCATCCTCCCCGGCGGCATTGTACAAAGGCCGCAGCTTCGTGCAGGAGCGCAGCACCTGATACTTGTAATACTCCGCCAGGGAATACCCGCAGACGTTTGTCTCCGGCCGGTTAGCCACCAGCGGTGCCGCAATAAAAAAGGATCTTGTCAGCCCTTCGAAGATCTCCGCCGAACGCTGGCTGCGCTGGGCCTGGGGCGGGTCCTGTAAATGGGGATAGGTGATCTCCGTCTCCTGCCGGGGCACCACCACCGGGTCCTCAAAGTGCCGGATATGCCGGAAGATACCCTCCAGCATATACTCCGCCGCCTCCAGCCAGCTTTCACGGTTCAGCCCTGTATAGGGGCTAAGTTCATAGTCTACTGTTTTCGGTTTCCATTTCATGGATGACTTCCTCTTGTCAAAGTTCCGCATATCCCCTGCCGGCATACACACCTGATGATTCATATAGGGCCGCTCTGCCGTCCGTATATGTATCAGTATACCCTCCGAGGATATGCGGTTTAAGGTTTTGCATATCCCCTGCCGGCATACACACCTGATGATTCATATAGGGCCGCTCTGCCGT
>CAMWSA010000152.1 GCA_947176785.1 uncultured Lachnospiraceae bacterium | reverse complement strand
AGAACTGCCCATGTGGACGCGGCATGGTGGAATCCGTTTGGAGGATTGCCGGAAATCTGAACAATGGTGTGAAGAAGCTGCAAAAGGGATCGCTGATCAGAGATATTAAGGAGCATGAGAAAATTTATGGAAAAAGCGCATTTTGAAGAAATACGGAAGATCTGGGAGTTTTATGAGGAATTAAATGAAATTGTGTATGTTGCGGATATGGACAGTCATGAACTGGTCTATATGAACCGGCTGGCAAGAGAGTTATATGGGCTGCAATCCATGGAGGAAATAAAAGGGAAAAAATGTCATGAGGTTATTTCCGATAGTTCAAATCCCTGTGCAGCGTGTAATAACAAACGTCTGGAGACGGGATGTTTTCTGGAAGAAGCATGTTACAGACCGGTCATCGGGAAAAAACTGCTGCTAAAGAATACTGTACTGGAAGCGGACGGCAGAAAATACCGCTTTGAGCTTGCCGTAAATATCGGGGAATGGAGCGGACTGGAAAAGAAATATGAATTAAACGAAGCTATGATCAACGAAGGACTGCGGATTGCGCTGGCGGCGCCGACACCGGAAAAATCCATCGAAGTGCTGATGGAATATATCGGGCAGTATTTTGAGAGCGAGAGAGCTTACATTTTTGAGGAACTGGAAAACGGAATCTGCCGGAATACCTACGAGTGGTGCGCAGGAGGCGTTGCGTCGCAAAAGGAGAAACTACAGAATGTGCCTGTGGAGGTAGTGTCTTTGTGGTATAAGAGATTTTTGAACGGGAAAAGCGTCATTGTCAGCAATGTGGAAAAGATCCGTGAAAAAGATCCCGACGTCTATGAATATTTAAAGCCGCAGAATATAAAATCGCTGGTGGTAAGTCCTCTGATCAGTGAGAAGGAAATTATCGGTTTTTATGGTGTTGACAATCCCCCTGAAAAATTTTTAAGCCATATTACACATATGCTTCAGATTCTGGGGTATTTTCTGGTTTCCGTCCTTCGGCGCCGGAATCTGGTCAGGAGGCTGGAGGAATTGTGCTTTCAGGATCAGCTTACGGGAATCGGAAACCGCCACGCCATGGATGATGCCGCTTCAAAGACAGACCCTGAGAAGAGCCTTGGAATTCTGTACTGCGATGTGATGGGCCTGAAAAGAGAAAACGATTCCATGGGGCATGGAGCGGGGGATGCGCTTTTGATCCGCGCAAGCGAATGTCTGCGGAGAGCGTTTGGCGACTATGCCCTGTTTCGTGTAGGCGGAGACGAATTTCTCGTTCTGTGTGAAGGAATTTCCCGGGAGGAGC
Organism: uncultured Lachnospiraceae bacterium; assembly: GCA_947176785.1. Classification (GTDB taxonomy): domain Bacteria; phylum Bacillota; class Clostridia; order Lachnospirales; family Lachnospiraceae; genus Acetatifactor. Next base: position 7,101 of record CAMWSA010000152.1, on the reverse strand, counting down.
TGCAGGAAAAAGTAGAAGCGATGAAAGCGGATATGCACAGGTCAAATGCGCTTATGGCCCTCGGCTTTGTATGGCGCAGGGATGGGAAAGAAAATATGGATACTCTGATTGCCGAAGCGGACAGGCAGATGTATGCGGATAAGATGGAATGGTATACAAAAAGATCCGATATTTTGCCGGGAAAGGAGATATAATTGTATGTTGGGGGGATCAGTTTATGTAGCGTTGATTCGGTTTGCGGTCAGCCTTGCAGGAGTGATTTTATTGTTTTCCAGAATGAGTGAATCACGGTTTGGGAGGAAAAGAACCATCGTCTGTTATGCAGGCTTCAGTGCAATTTTGATTATTTTGGCATGTATCTGGTATGTGGTGGATTGGGAAAGCTGTGTGCGGATTGTGGCCTTTGGAATGTATGTGTGTTTTGGGGTCTTTGCCATTTTCATAAGCAGAGATTCCGTTTATCTGTCTATTTATAAGCTGGCGTTGACTTTTTACCTGTTGGCTGTATTTCTGATCGGCGGACTGGAGGTTGCCATTGTATTTTTTCACAGGAATGTATGGGCAGACGTTATTACGCGTGTACTACTCATTCTGATAATGACTTTTTTTTTAGAAAAGAAGCTAAAAAGCTCCATTAAGGATTTTAGCGATTATGTGGAGAAAGAGGTAGACAAGTTCAGTGTCGCCGTTATGATTGTCAGCATTCTTTTTGGAATCGGATTTATCCTGAATCCGAGTATTAACGTAAATACTCCATATCGCCTTTATCAGATCATTACCAATTTTGTCCTGACAGGCACTTTGCAGCTTCTTATGTTCCGGTTCTATCTGCATATTGGTAAAGAAAAGGAATACGAGAGAGAAAACCAGCTGATACAGATGAACCACAGGCTTTTGGAACGCCAGATTGAGATTCTGGAAGAATCTGTGGAATCCGGAAGAAGGATTCGTCATGATGTAAGGCATCATAACGCCGTGATCGCGGAGTATGTGCGCAGGGGACAGAAGGATGAGCTGCTGCAATTTTTAAAGGAGTATGACAGGGAAACAAACCAGGGCGCGGCGGAGACCATATGCGCCAATTCCGCAGTCAATAATATTCTTTCGGCCTATACCAGAAAGGCGGAAAATGAGCAGATCAGGGTCAGGCTTGACATTGAGATTGGAAAGAATCTGGCGATACCGAATATTGATCTGGTTACAATTCTTGCAAATGCTTATGAGAATGCAATTTACGCCTGCATGGAAGTGAAGAAGCATACGGACGAGAGGGAATGCATGATTCATTTAATGGTCAGAAAAAGAAAAAATAAACTGATTATCTTCTGCAGCAATACATGCAGAATGGAAACCGAATTAAAGAACGGGCAGCCGAAAGCGGAATTTACGGGAGGTATCGGAGTTTCAAGCATTATCAAGACGGCAGAAAAGTATGACGGGGAATACGATTTTAAAAATGATAACGGGGTGTTCATTTTCAGACTGGTTATGAACATTCCGTCGGATCTGTAGCCGGACAGAAAGGAGGAAAACGATGTATTTGATAGCGCTTTGTGACGATGAGCCGGCAGAGTTGGAGAAAACAGAAAAATTGTTGGGCGACTATGAGAAAAAATTTCCCGGTTTGGAATTTATGACCCGATGCTTTGAAAGCGCCGAGGAACTGCTCTGTCTGGTCAGAGAGAAGAATTATATCCCCGATCTGATTTTTATGGATATCTATATGCCGGATAAAAAAAGCAAATCCAATCCTTTGGGAATAGAAGCTGCAAAGGAGCTTCGCAATATAAATTATAAAGGAAAGCTTGTCTTCCTCACTACCTCCAAAGAGTTTGCGCTTGAGGCGTTCGATGTGGACGCATTGCAATATATGGTAAAGCCGGTTTCAAAAGAAAAATTATTTTCGGTGCTTAACCGCTTCCTGAACGATCTAGAAGAGGAACGAAAGAAATATATTCTGTTACGAATTGAGGGAAAGCTTGTAAGAGTGTCATTAAATGACATCGTATACTGCGAAGCGCAGGGAAAAAGACAATGCCTTTATCTTGCGGATGGCACGCAGTATATTCTGCGAATGACCATGACAGAGCTTTACGAACAGCTTTCCAAATGTCAGGAGTTTGCAAAAATCGGAGCCGCTTTTATTGTTAATATCGGATGTATCGGGACTCTGAACGCAAAGGAAATCTGTATGGATAACGGAAGAAAAATTTATCTGCCGCGAGGTACTTATAAGGGGTTAAGGGAGCAGTATTTTAACTATTATTGCAGGGAAGTGAACAGGTAGGGGAGGCGGGAGAAACGGGGATTACATCTAACTGCTCGTCCATGATTTCATGGTCTTTGCCCTCCTGTGATATGGATTGATTGGTTTCGGTGCTGATAAATGATTTTCGCTTGTTAACTGTCGGGCGTTTGAATTATTAAACCATTTTTATCAATGCTTGCGTTTTTTCGTATATGTTGTTACAATAAGACTGAAATTTTTGTAAAAGGAGCGTGTCATACAGCATGCAGGATAAGATCATGATTGTGGATGACGAGGCGGCCATTGCGGATTTGGTGACTGTCTATCTGAAGAATGAGGGGTATGAGGTGTTTACCTGTTACACGGCCACGGAGGCGCTGGCCTGCGTAAAGCGGGAGGACTTGAGTCTTGCCATACTGGACGTGATGCTGCCGGATATGGACGGCTTTGCCCTGTGTCAGCAGATTCGGGAAACCCACCTTTTCCCCATTATTATGCTGACGGCCCGGGGGGAGGATCTGGACAAGATCACCGGTCTGACCCTGGGCGCGGACGACTATATCACCAAGCCCTTCAATCCCCTGGAACTCACTGCCCGGGTGCGCACCCAGCTGCGGCGTTATACCCGGTACAACACGGCCCTGCCCCAGCAGGAGCTGACGGAGAAGGATATCCGGGGGCTTCATATGGACAGGGACGCCCACCATTGCAGCATAAACGGCCAGGAAGTCATTCTGACTCCCATAGAATTCAACATCCTCTGGTATCTCTGCGAGCATCAGGGAAGCGTGGTATCCTCCGAGGAACTGTTTGAAGCGGTGTGGGGGGAGAAATATCTGGACAACAACAATACCGTCATGGCCCATATCGCCCGTATCCGGGAGAAGCTGAAAGAGCCTGCCAGACGACCCAAGTATATAAAGACAGTGTGGGGGGTGGGATACACCATTGAATAGCCAAATATTACAGAGAAGCCGGATCTCCCGGCGAATCATGCTGCGCTATGTACTGTCCATGATCGGTTTTGTGATCGGTCTGATTCTCTTTGTCGCCATATGCTGGTATTTGTGCAGCCTGCGTACCTGGTACTATTATGAACCCCTGTATCATGTGCTGGTGTTGGTCCGGGACTATCTGATCCTTATTATGACAGCCATCATCCTGATGGGCTGGACTCTGATCACCCACCACTATATAAATCTGCCTCTGCGGTATCTGGATGAAATTGTAGATGCTTCCGGAAAGCTGATTACCTCCTGCGGAGAGCCGGTACGGCTCTCCGATGTGCTGGTAGACGTGGAGAAACAGCTGAATCAGTTCCGGCTTCAGGGCCTTCAGGCCCAGGCCCTGGTCAGAGAGGCGGAGCAGCGTAAGAATGACCTGATCATTTACCTGGCTCACGACTTGAAAACCCCTCTGACAAGCGTCATCGGATACTTGAGCCTGCTGCGGGACGAACCCCAAATCTCCCCTACGCTTCGGGCAAGGTATACGGGCATTGCGCTGGATAAGGCACTGCGGCTGGAGGATCTGATCGGCGAGTTTTTTGATATCACCCGTTTTAACCTGACCACTCTGACGCTGGAGACGGAGCAGGTGAACTTAAGCAGGATGCTGGAACAGATCACCTATGAGTTCCTGCCGGTATTGTCGGACAAGGGACTGTCCTGGCAGCTTGATATCCAGCCGGAGGTGCAGATGAACTGTGACCCGGACAAGCTGCAGAGGGTGTTTGACAACCTGATCCGCAACGCCGTGAATTACAGCTACCCTGACACCGCCATCTCCCTGTCCATGAAGACAGTGGAAGCCGACAGGGCGGCGGCTTTGACAAACCGGTCTGCATCGGGAGCGCTCCCCTGGATTGAGGTTACGGTCAGCAATCATGGCAAAACCATTCCTCCGGAAAAACTGGGGCGTATCTTCGAACAGTTTTTCCGCCTGGATACCTCCCGTTCCTCCTCCACCGGCGGAGCCGGGCTGGGACTGGCGATCTCCAAGGAGATCGTGGAACTCCACAGCGGTGTAATACAGGCGGCGAGCGCCGCAGAGGAGATCGTCTTTACTCTGTGGCTGCCTCAAAGCTGATTTGCGTACAAAGGGACCGGTCGAAAGCTTTTGGTATATTGAGAAAATTGTAAGAATTTCTCAATAAAATCAAAAGGCAATTCACAGGAATTACGAAAACATGTCTTTTCCCTCTCTGATACAATACGGGTATCAGGGAGGGATTTTTTTGCTGCCTGTAACCGAATTGTCACTTACGCCTGCTATACTGGTCAGGAAAGAACGGAATACGCAAAGTTCTATTAAGCCTGCAGACAAACAGTCTCGGGACGAAAGAACCCATTACCTGCAGACAGGTACGAGTATTTTCAGATACGCCCTTTGCAGCGGAAAAGCTCTCCCCTTTATGGGCCCTGTATTGCAGAGACGGAACACTAAACAGGAGAAGTAAAACAGAATGAAAAGAAAACGAATTACCGAGCTTTTTCCCTGGCTGATCCCCCTGCGCGTCCGGCAGCGCAAGCTGTTTTTCTATCTGGGGATGAAGCTGGACCGCAACCATTATACAGCTGTCCTGTCTAAAGACCTGCTCCCCATAGAGGTATTTTCCTCCAGCTGTCCCATGTACAACAGAAATACCGGCTTTGACATGATTTACCAGGAAAACAAAGTACACAACCTGAAGCTGGCCGCTGCCGCCATCGACCATATGCTGATCCGTCCGGGGGAAACCTTCTCCTTCAGCCTGTCCACACGCCATGCGGATCGCAGGGAACCCTATCGGGAGGGCTTGACCGTAATAGGCGGGGAACTGACCACTGCCCCCGGCGGCGGCATGTGCCAGCTCAGCAATCTGCTGTTCTGGGTATTCCTGCACTCCCCTCTGACCATTGTGGAGCGCCATGGGCACGGGAGCAAGGATTTCCCCGAACCGCCCAGCGACGCGCCTATGGGCGTGGACGCCACGCTGGCGGAGGGCTGGAAGGATCTGAAGGTGCGCAACGACACGGACTGCACCTTCCAGATCCACATCGCCTTTGACCGGGAAAATATCTCCGGTACTCTGTGCGCAGACCGCCCCTGCCCTCTGGCCTATTCCGTGAGCAACGGACCTGTGGCTTATTACCGCCGGCAGGGGGCTATCTGGGAGGAAGTGGATGTGATACAGACCCTGATAAACCGTGAAAGCGGGCAGGAGCAAAGCACCCGGACACTGTACCGGAATGTCTGCCGCATCGGCTACACGCTGCCGGAGGGGACTTTGATTATAGAGCAATAGAACTAGGTTAAAACAGAGGAGTATATGATCATGGAAAAGAAAAACGTCCTTATTTTTTTCGGAGGCTGTTCCTCCGAATACACGGTTTCCCTGGAATCCGCTGCCGGTGTGATCCGCAATCTGGACAGGGATAAATATTGCCCGGTACTGGCAGGTATCACCCGGCAGGGAGACTGGTATCACTACACCGGCACAGTAGACCGGATTACAGCGGATACCTGGCATACGGACAGCGCCCACTGCGCTCCCGCCGCCCTCTCTCCCTGCCGCAGCGCCCACGAACTGCTGGTTTATGGGACGGCTTCTCCGGAAAGAATTCCTGTAGATGTGGCGCTGCCCGTCCTCCATGGACGCAACGGCGAGGATGGCACGCTCCAGGGATTAATCGAGCTGGCCGGAATTCCCCTGGCCGGCTGCGGCACGCTCTCCTCCGCCCTCTGCATGGATAAAGACCGTGCCCACAGGCTGGTCTCCCTGGCCGGCATCCGCATCCCAAAAGCCCTGGTGTTGGATACGCAAGCCGCCGGAAGCAAAACCCTGGAGACGGAGCTTGCCCGGGCTTTTGCCGGACAGGTGGGATATCCTCTGTTTGTGAAGCCCGTGAAAGCCGGTTCTTCCTACGGCGTGACCAAGGTTATATCCCCCGCCCAGCTGCAGCCTGCCATAGAACTGGCGCTTGCCTATGACAATCAGGTGATTCTGGAGGAAAATATTCCCGGCTTTGAGGTGGGGTGTGCCGTTCTGGGGACTGACGAACTGATCACCGGGGAGGTGGACGAAATTGAACTGTCCGGCGGATTTTTTGACTATACGGAAAAATACACCCTGAAGACCTCCGCCATCCATGTGCCCGCCCGTATCTCCGAGGGCAAGGCGGAGGAAATCAAACTGGCTGCCAAGAGGGTATATCGCGCCCTGGGCTGCAGCGGCTTTGCACGGGTGGATCTTTTCCTGACACCGGAGGGGGAAATCGTGTTCAACGAAGTCAACACCATTCCCGGATTCACCGAGCATAGCCGTTATCCCGGCATGATGAAGGCCGCAGGAATGGCCTTTCCGGAGGTGTTAAGCCGGATACTGGATCAGTGTATCGGATGCAGCCTGCATAATCGGGAAACATGCGCCGGGCAGGAAGGAAAATAAAATTGTCCGTCAATATAGTCATAGTCAACGTTATGGCATATTTCTGCTTTCGGTCCTGCAGAAGCCGTATGCGGAAGCCTTTGCAGGGCCGAAGGCGAACTATATAATGTTGTTGGCTATAGCGCAGAATACGCAGGGAAGAAATGCGGAACATGAAATCCATAAAAAAGGAGTAAATATCATGAAGCAGATTACAGTATGCCGGGATGCCCTGCACAGGGGCACCTTGATCCTGGTCAACGCCCTGTACGGGGTAGTCTGGGATATGCCTGAAGCACTGACAACCGTGAGAGATGATACCCAGGCAAAACCGCAGGTTGCGGAGAACGGCGTGCAGGCAAAACCGCAGGTTGCGGAGAACGGTGCCCTGGCAAAACCGCAGGTTGCGGAGAACGGTGCCCTGGCAAAACCGCAGGTTGCGGAG